>URYO01000028.1 GCA_900552195.1 uncultured Sutterella sp.
AATTATTCAGCGTCAATCTTGACGACCCAGCCTTCAGGACCTTCGATTTCGCCCATCTGGATACCGGTCAGTGTTTCTCTGAGCTTGGTGCAGATAGGACCCATCTTTTCCATGCCGGATGGGAAGTAGATATCGCCGTCAGGTGTATTGACCATACCGATCGGAGCCAAGACGGCAGCCGTACCGCAAAGAGCGCCTTCAGCCATGTCTTTGAGTTCGTTCAGCTTAACGGGACGCTCAACAACCTTATAGCCCAATCTCTTGGCAACGTCGATTAAAGAGCGGCGTGTGACGGAAGGAAGAATGGAATCGGACTTCGGAACAATGATTGTGCCTTCCTTGTCAACGAAAATCAGGTTGGCACCGCCGGTTTCTTCGATATAGGTGCGTGTAGCCGGATCAAGGTAGATGTTTTCGGCGTAGCCGTGGCGATGAGCTTCCATTGTCGGATGCAGACTCATAGCGTAGTTCAGACCGGCTTTGATATGACCGGTTCCGCGGGGAGCGGCACGGTCGAACTCAGGAACCGTCAGCTTAAGCGGCTTGATAGCGCCTTTGAAATATGCGCCGACCGGCATCACGAAAATTCTGAAAATAAACTCATGGGCCGGCGCCACACCGATCTGAGGACCGGAACCGATCATGACGGGGCGGATGTACAGCGTTGCGCCGGTGCCGTAAGGAGGAACCCAAGCAGCGTTGGCTGCGACAACGTCCTTGACGGCCTGAATGAATTTTTCTTTCGGGAAAGCCGGCATTTCAAGGCGTTCGGCACTGCCCATCATACGTTCTGCGTTCAAATCCGGACGGAAAGTAACGATATCGCCGTTGACGGTGGTGTAAGCTTTCAACCCTTCAAAACAGCACTGGGCATAGTGGAATACGCAAGCGGCTTCGGACAGTTCGATATTGGAATCAGTGATCATCTTACCTTCATCCCATTTACCGTCTTTCCAATGAGCTTCGAAACGGTAGTCGGTCGGTGTGTAGCCGAAGCCTAATTTGCTCCAGTCAATATCTTTTTTCTGCATTTTTTCTCCTACGAGATTCGTTTTGTTATAGATCCCTAATTGTAATAATTTGAAAGAAATTATTCGGACTTCTGAGGAGAAATTAGCAGGAGCGGCTTTTTTCAGACTTAAGAATTTCCGGCAACGGTCATTTCTTTAATCAGCACCGATCCGCTGAGGTAGCAGCCGTTCAAGTCCACGTCGTCTGACATCGCTTCGATAGACATGAAGATGTCTCTGAGATTGCCAGCAACGGTAATGCCTTCCACCGGGTAAGCGATCCTTCCGTTCTCCACCCAGAAACCGGATGCGCCCTTAGAGAAATCTCCTGTCGTGTAGTTGACGCCCTGCCCGATGAGCTCAGTTACTAAGAGGCCGGTTCCCATACGGGAGAGCAATGCGGAAAGCGTTTTTTCGGAGGCTTCCGGTGCTTCGGAGAAGATGAGGTTGTAGGGTCCGCCGGCATTTCCTGTTGTCGTCATTCCCAACTTGCGAGCCGAATAGCTGCTCAGAAAAAGTCCGCTCAGCACACCGTGATCGACGACTAAGCGTTCAGAAGGACGGACGCCTTCATCATCAAAAGGCGCCGAGCCCCAATAGCGCGGGATGAACGGATTCTCCAAAATGGAAAGATGATCGGGGAAAATCGGTTTATTCAGCATTCCTTCGAGGAAGGAGGTCTTGCGGTACAACGCTGAACCGCTTGCCGCATGAACAAAGGTTCTGAATAAGCTCTTGGCAACCGGTGCTTCAAAAACGACCGGGCACTTGCGGGTCGATAAACCGCGTGCCGACAGATGATCTACAGCTCTTTGGCCGGCGATCATGCCGACCTGCTGCGGCGAGAGCAAATCCATCGACGAAACGCCGGAAGTGTGCCAGGAGCCGACCTGCATTCCGTTTTGGTCCTCAGCGATCACTGAGGTGTCAATCGAATGGTCGCTAAAGGGATAGCCGTGCAAAAAGCCTTCGGTATTTCCCAAGATAAAAGAGCCGATCGTTGTCGTGACCATTGCGCCGTCGGAATTCACCACGCGTTTATCGACACTCAATGCCGCTTTTTCTGCTTCGACCGCCTTTTGAACCTGTTCTTCAATCGAGATGTTCCACGGATGGAAGAGATCAAGCTGACGTGGGTTCGTGCAGAGTCGTTCTTTATCCGGCAGGCCGTTGCATTCATCCGGTGTGGTGTAGCGCGCCATATCAAGCGCCGCTTTGACCGTTCTTAAGATCGATTCTTTGCGAAAGTCTCCGCTGGAAGCCACAGCCTTAGATTTACCGAGATGGACGGTAATTCCGAAATCTCGGTCATGGGTATGTTCGATGGATTCCGTTTCCCGATTTCTTACCGTAACACATGTCCCCTTCTCTTCACTGACTTCTACCGAAGCGGAAGTTGCACCTAGAGAAAGCGCTGTGTCTAAAGCATGCGAAACCAAGGAACCGAGCTCTTCTGAGCTACTTATTGTGGGAGTTTGACTCATATTTTGAAGCGGAAACTAAAGATTGGAGATTATGATAGCGCTTGATGCAAATATTACTAAAGAAGGTCACGCTAATATGAAGAATACAAACGAAAACCTTGAAGAAGAGTACAGCGGTCCGAGCAAAAGTGAACTGAAAAGAAGGGCCGAGCATCTGCAGGATCTCGGTAAAGAACTGACCACCCTGGGTGCCGAAACGCTGGCAAAAATCGAACTTCCCGAAGTTATTCTTAAAGCCATTGAGGATTATCACCGTGTTCCCTCCTTCGGTGCCAAACGACGCCAGCTCCAGCTTATCGGCAAATACATGAGAGCATTAGACGGAGACGCCGTTCGTCAGGCCATTGACCGTGCAACAGGCAACAATAAAGCGGCGGTGGCCGCGCTGCATAAGAGTGAACGTCTGAGAGATGCGTTGATTGCAGATGATGCCGCTCTGACAAAATTTATTGCTCAGTTCCCTGACGTCAATGTTCAGGAAGTTCGTCAGCTTATCCGTAATGCTCGTAAAGAAGCCGAAGGCAATAAGCCTCCGAAATCCGCCCGTGCACTCTACAAACTAATCTACGCAATGGTTCTTCCTCCGATCGTGTTGGAAGCGACTGAGGAGGAAGACGATGAAGAATAGCAAAGCAAAAATCGGTCTGGTTTCCATTTCCGATCGTGCCTCTTCCGGAACTTATCAGGACAAAGGCATTCCCTCTTTAAAAGAATGGCTCGCTAATGCTTTGCTTTCTGACTATGAAGTTGTGGAAAAACTCATTCCTGATGAACAACAGCTTATCGAAGCGACTCTGAAAGAATTGTGTGATCGGGAAAACTGCGATTTGATTCTGACAACCGGAGGTACCGGTCCGTCTCGTCGTGACGTGACGCCTGAAGCCACGCTGGCTGTCGCCACTCGTACCCTTCCGGGATTCGGAGAACAAATGCGTGCGGTTTCTCTTGCCTTTGTTCCGACCGCAATTTTGTCCCGTCAAGTCGGCGTACTCCGAGAAATCGAAGATCATGCTGCTTTGATCATTAACCTTCCGGGGCAGCCTAAAGCCATCGCAGAAACGTTGGAAGGCATTCCATCCAAAGGCATTCACGGCATTTTTGCGGCAGTACCCTACTGTATTGATTTGATCGGCGGTCCGGCCATTGAGACCCGTCCTAATGTCGTTAAGGCTTTCCGCCCCAAATCTGCGCCGCAGCCTCACGTCATTGATGCAAAAATCATTGAACCAAAAGAAGGCAAAGCGGACTCCACAATCATCATGCTGCACGGCTTGGGCAGCGACGGATCGGATTTCGAACATTTCCGAGAGGAACTTGCAGCATGCGGCGCACCTGTCGAACAGGCTCGTTTGATTCTTCCGACCGCACCTGAACGTGCGATTGCAGCAAATAAAGGCTTCCTGATGCGCGGCTGGTTCGATCTTCTCGATACCGACGGAATCGGTACCAGCGATGAGCCGGCACTTATTGAGAGCGCCCGTATCACAGAACGTTTAATTGCCCTGGAAGAGACGAAAGGCATTAGACGGGATCGAATCTTCTTAGGAGGTTTCTCACAGGGCGGCTGCGTTGCGCTTTACACGGCTCTGAAACTCGACCGTCCGATCGGCGGCATCTTCTGCCTAAGCGGCTATCTGCCCATTGAGTCTGCTGACGATATTGAGCATGTCGGTCAAGGCATCCTCTCTCCGATTTTCCTCGCCTATGGAAAAGAAGACAGCGACGTGCCGCCCGTGTACCCTGAGATCAGTGTTAGAGAACTTCGTAAGCTCGGAGCTACCGATCTTTGGTCCAAGGGATATGACGGAGCCGGTCATGATTTAAGCATCGAGGAAGTCACAGATCTGTCTGACTTTTTAGAAAAATCTTTAGTAGCTTCCCAATAAAGCTTTGTATCCGATTTGAGGCAAAAGTGCGCTTTTTTAAGGCGCTCTTTTTTTATGCTGGAATCCTTAGGAAAAATATATAAAAACTAAGACCATGGAATCTTTTTGGGACAAACTGTTAAGCGGGTCTGAGGCGATCCTTGAACCCTTGCACGTACCGCTGTTTACGGCCGGCGGCAGTCAGATCAACACGTTCGATATTCTCGAATTCTGCTTGGTCTTTCTCATTGCTTATTGGCTTGGCAAGTTAGGAGAGGAAAGCATCAGGAAGTTCGGCTCCCGTCACAACTCCGTCCGTCCGGAATCCCTTTCAATGTTTGCCCGCTTCATCCACTGGGGCATATTGGCCGTCGGCATTCTGATGGGCTTATCGATGATCGGTCTCCCGATCACACACTTGGCGATCTTAGTTTCTGCCTTATCAGTAGGCATCGGCTTCGGACTACAGACGATTGTCAATAACTCCGTTGCCGGTTTGATTTTGATATCGGAACGTGCGGTCAGCTTAGGCGATATTATTGCCACTCCGAGCGGCCAGGTGGGCCGGGTGACCATGATCACGATTCGTGCCACGCGTATTGTAACCCCGACTGGTCAAGCAATCATCATCCCTAATGCTTCCCTGATTAACGGCTCTTTTACCAATTACACCATGGATCGCCGAGGCGTTCGAAAGATCTATCCGTTCTCGATCCCTTACGGCATTGACTTTCGCAAGGTTAAAGAAATTATTGAAAAGGCTGCCGTCTCAGTTCCGTTCTGTATTAAGCCCGATGCACTCCATGAGATAGAGTGCGGTATCACCGGATTCGGGAATTTTGGCATTAATGTAGAACTGGTTGTTTGGGTTGATCCGATTGAATTGATGGAGCCGTACCGCCTAGAAGCGGCCTTTTTGAACGCTATCAATGATGCGTGTGTAGCCAACGGCATTGTGATGCCGGGACCCTCCTATGGGGTCACTGTCTCCCCGACACCTGTTGCGTTCAATGCTCAGGTTTCAGGCACCTCTTCTCCTGTGCCTTCTAATCTCCGGGCACCTGCTCCTACAAATCTTGTTCCCTCGGCAGATCCTTCGGAGAGTGCGAAAGCCATCGGACAAGTTCCGCCGGCACAAGCTGCAGCCATCATAGGAGTCCCGCAGTCTATGACTGAAAATCCTTCTCCAAAGAAAGAAAAAGAGGAATAGTTGACCTCGTAATTTCTCCTCAGACTAAAATTTCGTTATCAGTTTGAGGAGATTTTTTTTGAGTCATTACATCGGACGCTTTGCACCATCCCCAACCGGCCATCTACACGCCGGAAGTTTGGCATGCCTTTTAGCAAGTTATCTCGATGCTAAAGCTCATAGAGGAACGTGGATTATTCGCGTCGAGGACATTGATCCGCCTCGTGAACCTGCGTGGGCAGCAGAGGATCAGCTCGAAACCATCGAAGCGTTCAAGCTACACTCAGATCGTCCAATTCTTAGACAGTCAACTCGAATTGAGACCTATCAACAGGCCCTCAACTTTTTAATCGGTAAAGGTCTGGCCTATGGGTGTGCTTGCACTCGCAAAAGAATCGAAGCCGCCTGCTTAGCTGCCGGCTTGCCACAGGGCGTCTATCCCGGAACTTGTCGCCATGGAACAGGCGGTGCACCGATTCGTGCGTGGCGCTTTCTTGTAGACGACGGTTTCATCTCTTTCAATGACAGATGGCAAGGTACGTTTAAACAGAACGTTTTGAGAGAAGTCGGCGATTTTGTTATTCGGAGAGCCGACGGACTCTGGGCCTATCAACTCGCCGTTGTCGTCGATGACGGATTCCAGGGCGTGACACACGTTGTCCGCGGTGCTGACTTGATAGACAACACGCCGCGACAAATTTTACTTCAGATAGCATTAGGTTTAACTACACCAGGGTACATGCACATCCCGCTCGTACTAGACAAGAAGGGGAACAAGCTCTCTAAACAGACATTGGCCCCAGCGATTGATCGAAGCAAGCCCGAAGAAGAAGCCGCACGTGCCTGGACTCACCTAGGATTCAAACCTTTTGCTTTCGATACTCTCGACGAGTTTTATTCAGAGGCTGTTAAGCGCTGGAGATCGAGATTCCAAATCAATGCTTAATTTTTGCGGCCTGTTCCCCCCAACAGAACAGCGACTTCTCTCTTCTCTCCAAAGACAGATCTTGAGAAATTTTGGGGGGCCGGTTTCTTTCCAGAAGGACGACCCGGAACATAAGGCTGCGTAAAAAATGGATCTATGGGCTTCTGAGGGGCTTTCCAATTGTCGGTAGCAGATGCCCTACGAGGAATTCTTGCTCTTCTACGCGGTTCCGGATCGAGTTCCTGCGGGACAAGATTAACTTTGGTTAGCTTTCGAATAGCGTCATAGTTCTTTTTATCTTTATCCGTAATCAGCATTAATGCCAGGCCCGAACTTCCTGCGCGACCTGTTCTGCCAATTCGATGGACATAATCTTCAGGAACAAATGGAACGTCGTAATTAATCACGAGCGGAAGCTCTGCAATGTCTAAACCGCGAGCTGCGATATCAGTAGCAACCATAATGTTAAGGGTTCCATCCTTGAAATCCTTCAACAGCTTCAGACGCTCTTCCTGAGTTCTGTCTCCGTGAATGGCATCAGCGCTGAAGCCGCACTTTTCTAATTCACGCGCGAGTCGACGAGCCGTTAATTTTGCATTGACGAATACGATGGTCTGGAGCGGTTTGCCGTCGGAGTCTTCTCCGCGGGTTTTCAGAAGCTCTACAAGTGCATCCGTTTTTTGTAGCTCGTTAACAGAGAAGACCTCCTGTTTAATGGTAGCTGCTGTAGCGTTTTGGCGAGCTACCTCGATAACAACAGGATCAGTCAAGAAATTTCCGGCCAGTCTTTTAATTTCAGGTGAAAATGTGGCGGAGAACATCAAATTCTGGCGCTTTTTGGGGAGCGCATTCAGGATCCTGGAAATATCCGGCAGAAAGCCCATATCCAACATACGGTCAGCCTCATCTAAGATGACGATGCCGCACTGATTCAGATTGGTATTTCTCTGCTCCAGATGATCCAATAAGCGTCCGGGCGTCGCGATCAAAATCTCGACACCACGCCTTAACGCTTCGGCTTGAGGTTTAATGTCCACACCGCCATAAACAACGCCAATTCGAATAGGCGTGTCAGCTGCGTAATTTGAAAGTGCCTCTGCTGTTTGATCCGCTAGTTCTCTAGTCGGAGAAAGAATCAAAACGCGTACAGGATGGCGTGCAGGAGAAGTGCTCGTATTGGCTAAGGGAAGGAGCTTTTGAAGAACAGGAAGGCCAAAACTAGCTGTTTTACCTGTTCCCGTCTGGGCCGCCCCCATAACGTCGCGGCCCTGAAGCACCACGGGAATCGCTTTACACTGAATTGCTGTGGGTTTGGTATAACCCATCCGTGTAATAGCTGAAAGTAAATTCGGGGCCAAACCAAATTGCGCAAAATCCTGACACTCTGCCATTTATCTGTTTATTTAATAAATACGTAAAAAACGCTATTTTACAACCCGTGGAGCCGAGCTTTGTCGCAGGATACGGTCTTGGAACAACATTCCCTGTTCCGCGGAACAGGTTACGATTTTTTAAATTTGGTCTCCCGGGCCAGCCCCTTATTTCGAGAGACCGTCTAGCTTTACAATTCAGCCGCTTCTTTAGCCTGTTTCCGTGCTAGCGCTCGCCGCGATTCCCCTTTTAACTCTATTAAATAATAGAAATTAATTATTCTGTCGGCGACTCCATCAGCGATGTATTTTCCACCCAGCCACTCATACCAGTCAGCGCATGGTCTTTGACTGACTATGATCGTGGACAAATTATCAGCACGACTTTTAATAATTTCATAGACGAGGCTTTGTTCCTGAGCAGTTAGGGTCCCCAGACCGAAGTCATCGATGGTGAGCAAATCCGCTTCATTGATCTTCTTTAGCGTCTCAGATTTTTTCTCCGCCTTCGATAGTCTTTCTACCAACTCACTCAGACTCCAGTACTTCACATTAAAACCCCTTTCGATTGCCTCGGAACTAATAACCATCGCAAGGAAGCTTTTTCCGCAACCTGTGGCACCCGTGATCGCAATTGATTTACCGTTGCGGCGGCTGTCTCGTCTTTGGTGAGGTACTCTCTTAGCGATCCATCGGCATTCAATGATTTCCTCAAGGGTTTGACGGGAGATTCCTCGTCCGGGCGCAAAGTCGAATTGCCTTAAGCTATAAGCTCCTCTAGTAAGGCCGGCGATCTTAAATCTTTTTTCCGCACCGCGTTCCTTTCGAACCACACGTTCTGCCTCCAAGCAGACAAGAAGGCGTCTTAAGAACGGTTGAGACGACCAAGACGGATCAATGAGCTGCTCGTGGAGCTGCTGGGCAAAGGCATTCAGTCTGTACTCTCTAAGGAGATCCATGATCGTTTCTTCTATCTTGCTTGTTACCGTCATTCGGAGCAGACTATCTCCATTAGCCGCTTCTCTGTTCATCTGCTCCTGAGAGGGCGCAACTCCGCTAGAGCATGAACCGGACAAGGCGGCATTTTCTTTTAGTTTTTCCATAACGTTAGCTCTCCACTTTTCTTTCCCTCAAGATTGATTCATAGTGTTCGGCACCTCTGAGATTTCGGTCAGCTCTTTGTTCGCGTTGAAGCACTTGGCCGGCTCTCCGGCGGATACTGACGATTTCTTTCTTGCCGGCGTTTGTGAGTTTGTCTTTTAGTTCTTCTAAATCCCAACCCGCTCCCAGATCGCGAGATTCTTCCAGGATTTTTTCGAACGGTTCTGCTCCTAATTCAGAGAAGCGTTTATTGATAAATCTGGCATATCGGGCACCGGCTAATTCATCTGCCATTCCCGCCAGCTGCATATACAGTGCCTGAGAGTTTGAACCGGCTTTACGTATATTTCCTATTAATTCTGCCGCTTTCAATTGCATAAATCTTGAGCCGGAACTTTGCTTCTCAAGATCCTCGATGGTCAGGTTGGTGCCGTCCTTGAGAGGAAGTTCTCCGATGAGGCTCCATTTCTTGTCCGTGAAGATACGGATAGTTTGGTCGCTCTCGCAGGCCACCACATTAACGTACTCTCCAACGTATCGATAATTCACCCGGTAGCGGCGTTGGTTGTACCTTACGGTTCCTCCTTTTTGAACTTTTAATCGCTTAACTTCAATGTCCTCGCCCCAGGGGATTGCCGGGATCTGTTTTAAAAACTCTCTTTCTTTGCTTTCAAATAAGGTGCGTCGTGTCAGACTCGGATCGATCTCTAGGGGACGATCGTTAAATACTCTGACCTTTTCGGCCAAGCGCTCATTTGCCTCCTTAATTGATGCGGCCGGTCTTTCATCAATGAGCTGCGAGAGAATTTTTTCCTGAACAAGCCCGACGGCTCGTTCCACATGAGGTTTTGACAAAGGAACATGGGGCTCTCCGGCATAAGGGATCGTTCCGTAATAGCGGCATACGTGTTCAAATTCCTTTGCGTATTTTGGCCAGACTTTACTTGCCTGGCAGACACAGGTAGTGCTGTTGTCCAGAATTAGATATTTCGTTGCTCCCTGGAGAGACGTCATCATTTCCCTGATTGAATGAAGCCAGCTTTTTCTGGTTTGATCAGGAGTTGCGTACGCGAAGGTATAGCCCGAGTAAGGAAGCACGGCCACAAAGATTTGAAGTTCGACGTGCTCGCTGCCGATGAGCGCAGGCAGTCCGTCTCCACTGTAATCAACCATAACCGCCTGTCCCGGCAGCCACTGGCGGCGTCCGCATTCTTGGAATTTTGCCTCTTCGTCGAGTTTTTCCTTGAACTCTCCATAACGCTTGCAGTAAGTCTTGTACCCCATTACTTCAAGACTGCTTTGTTCGTGAGATTTCTTGTATTGATACCAACAATCCTTTAATGACATCCTCAGCTTCACACGATTGACCTTGCGGAAGACCTCTGCAAAGTCTTCCTCGACAAAGACATCAGGTTTCCGGTGAGGTTGATCGAACAGTGCTTGCAGCTGAGACTCTGTAAATTCAATGGCTTCTTCAAGAGGGATATTGTGGTTTTGAAGATAGTCTTTGGTCCTTTGAACTGTTGCAAGACCGCATTTTGAGAGGGTAGCGATCTCTCGGATTTTGAGCTTTTTATAAAGCCCCTGAACGATAGCCTTTCTATCCATACATCCTCCAACTATTTGATTAACAATAAATATTGAACGATGCTGCTTTAATATCTTAGATGGAGAAGCGGGGGATAAACAATCGGAACAAGCGATATTGAGAGTTTCGATTACTGTTCTGCGGAAACTGGCTAACCGTACCTCGGAACGGGGTTATACAAAATAAAATT
>URYO01000029.1 GCA_900552195.1 uncultured Sutterella sp.
ACGCTTCGGGATAAAGCACCTTGGCCATATATTGAGTAAAGGTGTAGTCAGCCATGTTCCTCAAGCTTCCATGGTCTACACCGTAGACTCGGTTTTCCTTAACGGCATCGAGCATGTTCCAGCCGGGACGCTTTGTAAAATTGGCCAACCTTTCCTGAGCCTGCGACTCGGGGACGGTAAAGCCCATTCGCATTTGGTCCCCCTCGGATTTATTGCGCCAAATGCTCCCGCCGATAAAAATAACCTTCGGATTCTGAGAAATCACATACTCTTTATCGAGGGCCATGTAAGGCTGAGGAGAATTCTCGGCGAGATTCGCTGCTTTGATGTTTTTGAGGATTGCGCCCCAAAGTACGTCCTTATTGTATGAATTACCGTAGCGAGCCAGCCCCTTGCTGGCGGTCTCCATGTAAACCTTCGTACCAACCTGATCATCAGGAAGTTTGACAATCGTTGAGTAAACGTGGTCAAGAGCCTCTTTATAGGTCTTGTTCTGAGCTTCGGCGATCCTTTCCCGACCCAGAAGCTTGCCAAGAATTTCCGTACTGAGTGTATGGTTTACCGTTGTCATCGCATGGTAATCCAGGACGACGACCTTGATTC
Organism: uncultured Sutterella sp.; assembly: GCA_900552195.1. Classification (GTDB taxonomy): domain Bacteria; phylum Pseudomonadota; class Gammaproteobacteria; order Burkholderiales; family Burkholderiaceae_F; genus Parasutterella. The sequence goes on from URYO01000029.1 coordinate 604, forward strand.
CGGCTTTTTCAAACGTTTTAATTCTCTGGCTGTTTTCCGCGTACTGAGTTCTTCCGATCAGAAGGACATCCGGATGGAGACTGAGGATTTTCTCGGCATTGAGAATATCGTCGTGGTAACCGCCGATACTCGGCAGATCTTTCATCTTAGGAAAAGACTTCGTAAAAACTTGATATTCACCGTAGCGCGTATCTTCCCATCCGTCTTTTGTCAGAGCAACGACTTTTTCAAGGCCGGCCGCACCGCCCACCATCATAAAGTTCGCGATGTAGTTAGCGACGACAAAGGTCTTCGGCTGATCCTCGAAATGAACTTTCCTACCCTCGATATCCGTAATATCAAAGGCCGCCGCGAGCACGGAACCGCTAAAGGCCGCAAGAGAAGAAAAAGAAAGAGCAAGAATTAACTTTCTCAGCATTGTGATCCTCTTCGATTGTGGGTCGTTGCTTTCGTGACGGCCCGAAAGTCAGAAACTCAGCAAATAAACCTCTCACGTTTGACGTTCACGAGCTGTCAAAAACCACTTTTCGAGGAGGCTCGCTTTAACTCGGCTTTATTCAGGAACTTGAGTTATTTGAAAGGTATTACTTTTTTTCTAAATTATCATATTCATGAACCACATGCGGTTTCGTAAGATAAATTTCTAATTCGTCATACTCATTTTGACCAACGGCGCCAGACCCTTGTCCTATAGAAATAACAAAACCTCCGGCGAGAGAAGCGTCGGAGGCTGATTTTTGCGGACGATTAAGCTAACTACTAGGCGATACTATTGACGACCGTAACCGCATTCAATGTTCTCGGAAAACCGTTCAAGGGAACGGCCACCTGGAGTGCGTCGATGAGGTTTTGCTTTGTTGCACCTTCTTTAAGATTTGCACCTGCGTGGGCCTTCAGCTGAGCTTCGCATCCGCCGAGCGCTGCAATCGCAGCAAAGACAACCAATTCACGATCCTTAACGGACATGCCGGTACGCGTATAGAAGTCACCGAAGCAATATCCGGACAAGTCATTGATCATGAGCGGTTTCATCGATTCCGTCGTGTTCTTGTGCATCTGTGTGATCGCATCGCCGAAAATAGCAATCTGAACTTCAATGCCTTTGGCCAAACGATTTTGATCGTTGACGACGGTCTGAGAGGCTAACGGAAGACGGACACCAGCCTCCTTAAGAGCTTTGTTTACCCCCTCTAAAGCTTCTTTAACTCTGCCTATTCCAACGTATGGCGCAGTCTGATAGACGGCTTCCTTAATCGCAATCGGTTCAACGGCTGCTTTCAAAGCTGCTGCTGTGACACCCTCAGCCTCTTCCGAAAGACCCTGAGCTGCACATGTGGCCAATAAAACAAAATATTTTTGATTCGTTGCAAGTGTTGTTCCGCGTTTAGTAACGTTCATCATTCTCGCGATGATGGCGTCCATATCCGGATCCAAATTTCTTTCTTTTGCACTAACGGTATTTGTCATAACTGCTCCTGCTGCACCAACGGTGGCAGACAGTAATACTTTTCTTCTGTTCAAAACCATCTTTAACCCCTTTTAGTGACATAACTTAAAAACCTTCCGAGAGCCTGTTCTTCAGCAAGCTGATATTGAAGACAACCTAGCTGTGCTTTCCTTTATCGCGACTCAATACAAACTCTTCATCTTCAAAACTTGAAGCCTTGGAAATTCCCGTTAATAACACCAGCCGATCGTTCATTTTCTCGATTTGGCTCCCTATTCCTAAAAATTCTAGAGTTCCTGTTTATTTATTTCCAATACTTATTTACAATCATCTTTAATGCAATAAATACATAAATTGAAAATCTCATGGACCTAAGAATATTGATGTCGTTTGTCACTGTGTGCAGGCTTGGCAACATCACGCGTGCTGCCGAAGCGCTTTACATATCTCAGCCCGCTTTGACACGGCAAATTCAGGAACTTGAACAAGAATTGGGCTGCAAGTTATTGGTGAGAAGCACTCGCAGTTTGTCGCTTACCGAGAACGGCTATCTCTTTTTACTTCGTGCTCAGGAAATATTAGACCTTGCCAAACAAGCCAAGGCCGAGCTGTCAGAAAACGGAGACGTCCTCCACGGTGTCGTTCGGGTAGGGATCGTTGAAAGTCGAATCATGGATTACTTTGCTGACGCAGTTGTGCAATTCAACCAAAGGTATCCGCACGTTCAATTTGAAGTCTATTCTGCTGACGGCGACGACTTAAAACGCTATGTCGATGAAAATAAACTGGATATGGCAATACTCATTGAGCCGGTGGAAAGCGCGAAGTACACCAAAATTCCCATCGATGTCATTGAAAAGTGGGGATTAGTTGTTCGCAATGAAGAAATGCCGATCAAGAAAAAAACGCTGAGTTATGAAGAGATTATTGAACGAACCTTAATTCTTCCGCGCCGCTACATCGTCCTTTCTGAAATCAGCAGTTGGTTCAAAGTTCCGGAAAGTAAGTTCAAAGTTGCGGCCTATCACAATCTCGCATCCAATGCTTTAACAATGGTTGAGAAGGGAATCGGTTCCCTGCTTTGTATTGAAGGAAGTTTCACAAACCGTCCGAAGCCGAATCTCCGCTTCCTTCCGATTACACCCGAAAGAACAACTTCACATGTCGCAGTCCGCAAGAAGAACAGAAAACTCTCAAAGCCTTGCGAAATCTTCTGGTCGGATATCGAACAATATTTCCCGGTCCAAAAATAAGTAAAGGCCTGAACGACAGATTCGCTCAGGCCATTTTTTTATTGATCCGGCGCCTTTCAGGGGTGCCGGATAATTTTTATTTTGGCATCGGCAGCTGGAGAACGTCTCCCAGAGCCATGCAGACACCCGCAATCACGATAATAGAAATAACGTTCAGCCAAAAACCTGCCTTAATCATTTCGCCGATCTGGATGCGGCCGGTACCAAAAATAATCGCATTCGGCGGTGTCGCAACCGGCATCATGAAGGCGGCAGAAGCACCAATAGTCGTCACTAAGAGCACTTGCTCCGTCGGAATACCGAGAACAGGAGCTGCAGCAGCCAGAAGCGGAAGCATCGTAGCAGCCAAAGCAGTGTTCGAAGTGAATTCCGTTGCGAAGATCACTAAAGTTGCGACCCCCAAGATCACGAGCACAGGCGGCAGACCAACGAAGGATGTTGCCTGAGCTGCGATGAGGTTGGCAGCGCCGGTTGCCTGAATACAAGCTGCCATAGAAAGGCCGCCTCCGAAAAGGAGAAGCACGTCCCAGGGAATATTGTCGCAGTGCTTCCAGTCAAGCGCTCTTTCACCGCGGGAAAAATTAACCGGAATACAGAAGAGAGACACACCGGCAGCCATTGCAATCACGGCATCACTAACCATTCTGAAAGGACGAACACCGTTTTCTAAGGTGAAGGAGCGAATCTGAGAACCGAGGCACCAAAGAACCACTGCACAAATGAAGACGATCAGAACTGAGATTTCACCGCGGGTCGGTTTGCCGATGTTCTTTAATTCGGTACGGATCCATTCACGGCCGCCGGCAATCTTTTGAATCTGTTCTCTGAAAAGCACCTTGGTTAAGAGCAGCCAGGAAAGAGGCATGAGGAGAAGAACCACCGGCATACCAACCTTCATCCACTGAACGATGGAAACATCAACACCGTACGTCTGTTGTACAAAGCGAACGAAGATACCGTTAGGAGGCGAACCGATAATTGTTCCCATACCGCCGATGGAAGCGCCATAAGCCACGGCTAACAGGACACAGATACCGAAGTTTCTTTCGCCCTTAGTAATGGCCGGAGAGTCGGAATTCTGACGAACCACGGACATGACGGCGATGGCGATCGGAACCATCATGGCTGCGGTTGCCGTATTCGACACCCACATGGAAATGAAACCTGTTGCGATCATCACACCGGCAATAATGGCGCCGGGAGAGGTACCGACAATTTGCATCGTCTTTAAAGCGATACGCTTATCGAGGCCCCAGCGCTGAATACCCGCTGCCAGCAGGAAGCCGCCTAAGAACAGATAAATCGTATCAGAGGCATAAGGCGTCAGCGTTTTTGCTAAAGTCGTAACATCGCAAAGAGGATAAAGAATAATCGGCAAAAGCGCCGTCACGGCAATCGGCACGGTTTCCGTAAACCACCAAAGGGCCATCCATAACAAAATGGCTAAGCAGGCCTTTGCGGCATGGGAGACGGGAACCGAAGCTCCGGCACCGTTAACATACGCGTCCGGAAGAACCCAATATAAAAGCAGGGCTAAAACAGGGGCGGCAAAAAGAGCAATCGTTTTCGACTGTCTCGAGAAGGAACCCATTTGCAGTGGTGTTTCCATTGATACTCCTATGTATTGAGTTATCGAGCAGCTGTGCTCAAGGCGAAACAGATTTATTTAAGCACAAAAATTTGTTTATTCTTCGCGAGGCAAATTAAAAATTTCAATAGATTGAATATAAATAGCGCGATGCGAAATTTAATTTCACATTGTGAAATTTGTTGTTTTTGATGTAGGCGTTTTTAGGACGCTTTTATCCGTTAAGCCTTTTGTGTCTCAGACTTTTCGGGCTTCTGGTGGCTGAATTGAATCTTATAGAGCCGAGCATAAGGACCGTCCTTTGCCAGAAGCTCGAAATGGGTTCCGGCCTCTACCATCGCCCCCTGATCCATCACGACGATCATATCGGCATCCACAATGGTAGAGAGACGGTGCGCCACCACAAAGCTCGTGCGGCCTTCTCTGAGTTTGTCCAAAGAGGCCTGAATGTACTTTTCGCTTTCCGTATCCAAAGCACTGGTGGCCTCGTCAAGAAGCAGAATCGGAGCATCTTTCAGGAGTGCGCGTGCGATGGAGACACGCTGTCTTTGGCCGCCGGAAAGTTTTGATCCGCCCTCACCGATCCGAGTCTGAAGACCTTCGGGTAGCGAATCGATCAGCGGCTTGAGGTAGGCGGCTTCAGCTGCCTGCATGATTTCTTCCTCTGTCACGGGTCTTCCCGCTCCGAAAGCAATATTGGCAGCAATGGTGTCGTCAAAGAGCATGACTTCCTGAGTCACGATTGCCACCTGACGGCGAATGCTCTCCAGCGTCATCTCGTTCTGAGGTATACCGTCAAATAAGATCTCTCCTTTCGTCGGCACCATGAAACGAGGAATCATGTTAATGATGGTGCTCTTACCGGCGCCTGAAGCACCCACAAAGGCAATCATCTTTCCGGCCTCTGCCTTCAGGGTGAAATCCTTCAGCGAGGGTTCCAGTGCATTGGGATACTTGTACCAAACGTTTTTGAATTCAACGTTACCCTTAACGCGTTCGATACTCTTAGAGCCGGGATCCTTTTCAAGAGGAATATCAATCATCTCAAAAAGGCTTTCGGCGGCCGCGCCCATACTGGCAATCGTGCCATTTAAGCCGGCAAGTTTACGAATGGCCGGCATCATGAGAAGCATCGCAGAAATGTAGGTCACAAATTCGGCCAAAGAGAGCTGGCCTTTCTGCGCCTGGAGCAATGCCACACAGACGACAATCGCAACACCGCAGATACTGACGAACTGAGTCGCAGGAGTACCGAGGCCTTTGACGATCTGCTGACGCATCGTCAACCCTTTCAGTCGACGGTTGATGTGACCGAAACGCTCTTCTTCAAACTTGTAGGCGTTGTAAACCTTAATCAGACGCTCGGAACGATAAGTTTCATTGAGCTGACTTAAGATCTGGCCGAAAGTCACCTGACTGTCGGAAGTCAGTTTCTTGAGGCGCTTGCTCACCGTCCTCAAGATATAAATCAGAATCGGAGCAACAATAAACGTCACTAATGTCAGCTGCCAGTTATGCCAAAAAAGAACGCAAAGCAAGGCTGCAACCTGAAGAGAGTCGCGCACAAGTACGGTCAGCACCTGAGAGGCGCCTGACAAGGCCTGAGAAGCTTCGTTCACAAAGCGGGAAACCACACGGCCGGATTCCTGACTCTGGACAACTTCTTCCGGCCAGCGAATCATGTGATCAAACATCAAAGAACGGAGTTTGACCAGGATTTCCTGAGAAACTTTTTGAAGTAGATAGGAAGAACAGAACTGGCCGCCTCCGTGAAGAACAGAGATGCCGATCAAAGCAATCGGAGCCCAAATTGCCACCAGACCGTTTTTTTGATAGAAACCTAAATCAGTGAGCTTGCCCATCAGCAATGCCATCAGGGATGAGCCGGCAGCCGCGGCGACCATGGCGATCAACGCGAGAAAGATGTAGAACTTGTAAGGCGGTAAGTAGGCAAAGAGCCTCATTAAAGGTTCTTTTTTGATCTTAACGGATTTCAACTCTATCCTCGTTAGCTTAGGTGCAGGTAGTTTAACGAGTCGGCAGGCGTTAGACTAGGCAAACACATATATCTTTGAAACAGTTTTTATGGCAACACTATTCGTCAGGTTACCTAATCATGTCGGTGACGCCGTCATGACTATGCCGGCCTTAAACCTTTTAGAGGCCGCCGGATTTAAGCTTTACCTTATCGGCAAGCCTTTCGTCGGAGAGTTATTCGAGGGCACCAACCGCCGCTTCGACCCGATTGAAGGAAATTTGTTAGACGACATTAAACGCATTCGGGATTTAGCCGCTTCCGTAAAAAATCCCCGCGGTATCCTGATGCCGAACTCCTTCGGGTCCGCACTTCTTTTTAAGAGCGCAGGCATCCAAAGCACCGGTTTAGCCACTGACGGACGTTCCATTCTGTTAGAGCATGCCATTCCGGAGCCTCCGAGAATGCACGAAGTCGAACGCTTCTGGTACGTTGCCTACGAAGCGCTCAAAGCCATGGGCATCAAACCGCCATATACCAAGCTCACTAAGCGCATCAACATGAAGCTGGCTGCACGCAATGAAGCCGGCGCCCGCAATCTAGCTGCAAAAATCGGCTTGCCTAAACACTACGCCATCCTTGCACCGATCGCCAAAGGCCGTCACGAAGGCAAAGAAAAATACTGGCGCCACTTCAATGAACTCTGCAAGCCGCTTCGCGACAGAGGCATCGAACCGGTCGTCTTCCCGGCTGCCGATGAAGCCGAAGCGGCTAAAGCTGCTTGTCCGGACGCAACCATCTATGAGCCGACAAGTCTCGGCAACTTCGCCGCACTTTGCGAAAAAGCAGCTATTGTCATCGCAAACGACTCCGGCGTAAGCCATATCGCTGCCGCCGTGGGTGCCCCTCAGATCACCATTGTCGGTGTTACGGACACCGACCGCACCAGTCCCTGGAACGAGAAGAACGTTATTGTGGGCCGTAAAGGCCGCTGGCCGGAAGTCGATGAAGTCATTACTGCCATCGATGACGTTTTGAAGACCAAAAATTAATTAAGATGTAACCCGATCCGAGGAGCTTTCAAGCTCCTCGATTCGCATCTGCTCAATACCTTACTTCACAACATGTTTGCGCAATCGCTTTGGTCCTTAGCCGCCGCGGCCTTCTTTTCCATGATGGCCGCTTGTGTGAAGTACTGCAATGATGTTTTCGGACCGCTGGAGCTGGTTTTCTACCGCTCTCTTTTCACGACTCTCTTCGTCTTTATTACCGTCTCTCTGAGAGGAGAAACGTTAAAGACCCAATATCCGATACTGCATCTTCGACGAGATGTTCTGGGTTTTGCTTCGGTAGCTATTTGGTTCTTTACGTTAGGGATGCTGCCGCTCGGCACCAACATCACGCTGACGTATTCAACGCCGCTCTTTTTAGCACTGAATTTTATTTTGCTGGCGCTCTGGAAGAAAGAACAGCCCGAGTGGCCCCTGATCGGCTCTATTCTTCTCGGCTTTGTCGGCATTGTGGTCGTTATGCGTCCGTCTTTCCTGAGCGGGGATGCGGTCTCGGCACTTTTATGCCTCTTTGTCGCTTTTATTGATTTGTTCGGATATTGGCAAATCCGCTTTTTAGGCCGCGTGCACGAACCGTCCTGGCGCGTCGTCTTTTATTATTCTCTTTTCTGCACAGTGGGTGCGCTGCTGGGTGTCCTCTTTTTTGAAGACGGATTCCACATGCCCAATACTCGTGCCGCCATTGCCGCCTTTCTGATGTGCCTGCTTGCCACAGGAGGAATGCTCGCCAGCACCCGAGCCTGGATCGGCGGAAATATGCTTCTGGTTTCCTGTCTGGGATTTTCTGCGATCCCCTTCTCAGAACTCATCGGCGTCTTCTTCTTTAAAAATATTCCCGACATGCTCTCTCTTATCGGTATGACCATTGTCGCCGCTGCCGGGATGATCGCTACCGTCTACACCAAAAAGGCGGAGAAAGCCGCTTCTTCCTCAGAACAAAAGACTCGATAGCGGCCGACATTCTTGGAACTGCACGGTTAAATATCTCGTGTTTTTGCATCTATAATTGTTAGAAAATATTTCATTAACTTCCCAAGGGTCCCAAATGCAAGCGATTTCACTTTGGCTCGCTGCCGCTATTGTCATTTTGACAGGCTGGGCAATCGTTAAGAAGTACCAAGTAAATATGGTGCTTTTTATTGCCGGTCTGCTTTTGAACATCATCGGTGTTATGAACGGCGCGACAAACTTTCTTCCGAAGAATGCCACTGCCACAGGCCTTTTAGGCTTTGACTTCTTCGAACTCTTCCGCGCGATCTGCCGCACCCAGATTGCCGGCGTCGGTTTCATTATTCTTGTTTCCGGCGGTTTTGCTCAGTACATGAAAGACGTCGGTGCTTCCGACCGTTTCGTTACGGTTTGCGCTAAACCGATTACCTTATTAAAGAACCCGTACCTCATCCTCGGCTTAGTGTTCATCATCGGTCACTGCCTCGGCTTGGTGATTACATCGGCTGCCGGCTTGGCCATGCTGTTGATCGTGACGGTTTATCCGCTGATCATCCGCGTCGGCTGCTCTTCTCTTTCTGCCGCTGCCGTGGTCGCCAGCGTCCTCTGCGTCGGCTACGCTCCGGCCTCTGGCGTTGCTGTGATGGCTGCCGAACTGGTTCACCTTGACCCGGTTGAATATCTGATTTCTTATCAGTTAGTCATGGCCGCTCCGGTCGTACTTGTAATGGCTATCACTCACGTGATCGTTCAGAGATATTTCGACAAGAAAGATGGTGTTCACGGTTATGTTGCCGACTTCGCCGAACTCGAAGCTAAGAGAAAAGAACTCGAAAAGACACCGCTCATCTATGCCTGCATGCCGGTTCTTCCGCTGGTTCTTCTCCTCATCTTCAACAAGATGGTTTACAAGACCATTACGATGAACGTTGCAACCGCCATGTTCCTTTCTTGGTTCGTTTGCTTCCTCGTCGACCTTCTCGTCAGAAGAGAAGCCAAGAAATCCTTCGACCTGTCCTTCTCCATGTTTAAGGGCATGGGCAGCATTCTGACAAGTACCGTCGGCCTGATCTTCGTTGCCGCCTTCTTTGCTAAAGGCCTACAGCAGACCGGTCTCATCACCTACTTGATCGACGTTGCTAAGAACTGCGGCCTCGGCGTCACAGGCACCGGCGTTGTGCTTTCCGCCATCATCGGTGTGGTTACTGTTCTCACCGGTTCCGGCGTTGCTGCTTTCACTAGCTTGGCTCACGTCATCCCGGACGTTGCACAGCACCTCAATTCCAACGGTATCGCCATCATGCTCATGATGCATACTGCTTCTGAAATGCTTCGCGCACTGTCTCCGGTTGCCGGCGTCATCATTATCGTGGCCGGTTTTGCAAAGGTCAGTCCGTTTGCGATTATCAAGAGAACCGCGATCCCCTGTGTCGTCGGTTACATCACGATGCTGATTATTGTTTCCACCATCTTCTAATCGGCTGAAGCTCTAAAAAGCGAATCCCGCAGATTTCAAAAGTCTGCGGGATTATTTTTTATCGAAGAGAGCTGCCGAAGCTCGAAAGACTTCGATTAGCTTCTGAGGACGCGATTAATGAAAGCCTGAACAGCGTCGCGAGCCTGCGGAAGGTTCATCAATGTATGCGGTGCACCGGGCAGAAGAACGATTTCTGCATTCGGGTTGTTGGCCAGAACCTTGCCTGCGTAGCCGAGGGCTTCCGGATTATCTAAATAGCTGT
>URYO01000030.1 GCA_900552195.1 uncultured Sutterella sp.
GACCGCTATGAATGCGAGGATGAAATCTATGACATCCTAAAACAAGATCCTCGCGCCTTACCGTCAGCTTTATCATCCTGTGCCAACCAATGTTCACGAAATCCTGGAACGTGTTCGCCTTCTAGTGCAGTCGGAATTCCCGGAAGGGTTGAAGGTTGTTCGCGATTATGACATCAGTGTACCTGAAATGATGGCCGACAGAGGTCAGCTGACACAAATTTCCTTGAACCTAATGCGCAATGCCGCTGAAGCTTTATCCGAGCAAATAGCACAGGGTACGGCCTGTATCACGCTTAAAACCCGTGTTGTCCATCATGTTCAGGTCGGTCAAAGTTTTTGCCGCACGGCATTAAATATCCATGTGATCGACAACGGAGAAGGCATACCCAAAGAACTGGCTGACAGTATTTTTTATCCGCTGGTCAGCGGAAAAGAACAGGGGAGCGGCCTCGGACTCTCATTGGTTCAGACTTTCGTTGAACAGCACGGCGGCAGTATCTCGGTCAGCAGTGAAGCCGGCCGTACCGATTTCAGCATCTTGTTTCCCTTATCGTTATGAAAAATGTTTGGATCGTGGACGATGATCGTTCCATCAGATGGGTATTAGAAAAAGCACTTCAAAAGGCAGATATTCCCTGCAAAACGTTTAGTGAAGCCGAGTCTGTGCTGCAGGCGATCAAGAAAGAACAGCCCGCCCTGATTTTAAGTGACATTCATATGCCGGGCAAAAGCGGCTTGGAAATGCTCGCCGAAATTAAGAAGTCCTACCCAAAACTTCCGATCATCATCATGACGGCCTATTCGGATCTGGACAGTGCCGTGGCAAGTTTCCAAGGCGGTGCGTTCGAATATCTTCCCAAACCTTTCGACATCGATAAAGCGATTGAACTCGTACGGCGTGCAACGGAAGAGAGTGAGGAAGAAGAACAGACTCCTGCTGAAGAGACTGCTTCCGAAATCATCGGTAAGGCGCCAGCCATGCAGGAAGTCTTCCGCGCTATCGGACGTTTGTCTCAAAGCAAGGCAACCGTCCTTTTGACCGGAGAATCCGGCGCCGGCAAGGAAGTTGTAGCTCGAGCGCTTCATAAACACAGCCCGCGCTCCAATGCCCCGTTTGTCGCGATCAATATGGCGGCAATTCCGAAAGACTTAATGGAAACCGAACTCTTCGGTCATGAGAAGGGGGCGTTTACCGGCGCCAGCGCGATTCGTCACGGACGCTTCGAACAAGCCGAAGGCGGCACGCTGTTTCTGGACGAAATCGGTGATATGCCTGCTGAACTCCAGACCAGGCTCCTGAGAGTATTGTCCGATGGTTATTACTATCGCGTCGGCGGACATCAGTCTCTAAAAGCCAACGTCAGAATCATTGCGGCAACGCACCAAAATCTCGAGGCGATGGTTCGGGAAAATCGGTTCCGCGAGGACTTGTATCACAGACTCAATGTCATTCGTCTGCGTTTGCCGCCCTTAAGGGAAAGACCCGAAGACATTCCGCTTTTGGTCAATCATTTTCTTCAGAAGTCAGCGGAGAATCTTGGTGTCGAACCCAAGCTCATGTCCGAAGAGGCGATGGAGTTTTTGAAGCGTTTCCCGTTTCCCGGCAATGTTCGTCAATTAGAAAATCTCTGCAATTGGCTTGTCGTGATGGCACCTTCCCAGCATATCCGAGTGACGGATCTTCCTGAGGAAGTTCGCAACGGTGAAGCGGAAAAAGTTCATAAAAACGGCGAGGTTTCCGGCAGCACACCTGCAGGCGGAAGCTGGGAGGAACTGCTCAAAGGAGAGGTCAAAGAGATGCTGAAAAATCAGTCTCCAGATCTTATGAAGCAGCTTGCCGATACCTTCGAAAGCATTGTGATCGGAACCGCGCTTGAATATACGCACGGAAGGCGTGTCGACGCTGCAACAAGACTTGGTATCGGCCGAAATACAATTACACGCAAAATCGCCGAGCTCAAACTTGAAAGCGAAGACTGACGAGCTTGATAATATTTGCTTCTATGAAGATCGCTGACATTGAACAACAACTTATCCAAGCCGGCTGCAAAAGCGTTCACATCGAACGCTTTTGGCGCAATTGGTATTCCGGCAAACCTCTGAACCGCAGTAAGGTGCGCTTGCCTGCTGCCACCGAGGCGATATTGCCTCAAATGGAGGAATACTTAGCCAATCAATTAACTGCTCAGGAAAAGGCAGAATCCGAGACCGGAACGCGCTGGGTTCTTAAAGCTTCCGACGGTCAGCTGATCGAATGTGTTCTTCTTCCGCGAGAGGGCGTTTGTGTTTCTACGCAAGTCGGATGCGCAGTCGGGTGTGTCTTTTGTATGACCGGCAAAAGCGGTCTCATACGTCAGCTAACTGACTTGGAGGTTGCCGGGCAAGTTCAATACGCCATGAGGAATGCGCCTGTTAAGAAGGTAGTTTTGATGGGTATGGGCGAGCCTTCTCATAATCTTCGTTCCGTTTTTTCTGCGGTTGAACATATCGTTCGGTATTCCGGCATCGGATATAAAGAAGTTGTTATCTCTACCGTCGGCGATAAAAGACTCTTCAAAGCCTTAATGGAATCCCAAATCAAACCGGCTCTGGCAATTTCTCTGCACAGCGCAATGGATGAGAAGCGCAGAAGTCTGTTGCCCCGAGCTGCGGAGCTGACTGTCAAGGAAATATTAGAGTTCGGCGCAAAGTACGCAGAGGTTGGGAAATATCCGATCCAATATCAGTGGACTTTGATTAACGGCGTCAACGACGGAGTTGATGAAATTGAAGCGCTCGCTCCGCTGTGGTCGCGGCAGGCCATCCTCAACATGATTCCCGTCAACGCTGTTGAAGGCAGTCCCTATAAGCGCCCGTCGGCAGAGCAGATCGAAAGAATTAAGGAAGCATGCCGGGCTAACGGAATACTGCTTAAATTCCGTGATTCTGCAGCTCAAGATGTTGACGGAGGGTGCGGTCAGCTTCGCGCCAGAGAGCTAAAAAGGAAGCCGGCGATACAGCCGGCTCAGGAATTAAAGATCGAGCGTTAGTGTCACGGGTGCGTGATCACTCGGGCGCTCATTTCCTCTAACTTTCTTGTGGATTTTAACGCCAAGGTTCTTGCTGACAAGAGCCTTGGAAATCAAAATGTGATCGATGCGAAGGCCGCGATTCCTTCTGAAAGCCATCATTCGATAGTCCCACCAGGAATAGGATTTTTCCGGCTGTTCAAAAGCGCGGAAGGAATCCGTTAATCCGAGATCGATAAGACGCTGAAAAGCTTCTCTGGCCTTTGGTGTGCAAAGCACGGATTCGGCCCAGGATTCCGGATCCCAAACATCTCTGTCTTCCGGAGCGATATTAAAGTCGCCGAGCAAAACGAGGTTGGGGTATTGCTCTAACTGGCTCGGGAGCCATTCGGCTAAGGCTTCCAGCCAAGAAAGTTTATAAGGGAACTTTTCGCTCTCAACCGTTTCCCCGTTCGGGAAGTATCCGTTGATGACGCGGAGCCTTTCGCTGCCGACCCGCACCGTTGTGCCTAAGAGACGGCTCTGCGGATCTTCAAAACCGGGGATGTTGCGAACTTCCTCGTCCGGAAGAAAAGTCAGCGGATCACGAAGGATCGTGGCTACGCCGTTGTAGGTTTTCTGGCCGAATGCATCCAGCGTGTATCCGATTTCTTTGAAGGCGCTAGCGTCGATGTCTGCCTCCTGCATCTTGAGTTCCTGAAGACAGAGAATGCTGTTTTCAGTCTCCTTCAGGAAGTCTAAAACCTGCGGCTGACGAACCTTCAGGGAATTGACGTTCCAAGTAGTAATCGTGATGCTCATTTGGACTCCACAAGTCCGTATTGGCGGAGGAGGGCGTCGACCGAAGGTTTACGGCCGCGGAATGCAACGAAGCTTTCCATTGCAGGACGGCTGCCGCCGCGGGAGAGAACTTCGTCCAGCCATTTGTTTCCGACCACAGGATTGAAAATGCCTTTTTCCTGGAACAGCGAGAAGGCGTCTGCAGACAGCACTTCAGCCCACTTGTAGCTGTAGTAGCCTGCCGCATAGCCGCCTGCAAAGATGTGCGAGAAGGAGTTGGCAAAACGGTTGTATTCAGGCGGGAATACGACAGCGACTTCTTTTCTGACTTCGTTCAAGATCTTGTTGACCGTGTCCTTTTCCGGATGGGTGTCCATATGAAGGAGCATGTCGAAGAGGGCAAATTCGATTTGACGAACGTTTGCCATTCCGGCGCCGTAGTTCTTGGCAGCCACCAGTTTGTCGAAGAGTTCGCGCGGCATAGTCTTGCCGGTTTTGACATGGTGCGTTATGGTCTGCATCACATCCCAATTCAAAACGAAGTTCTCCATGAATTGGCTCGGCATTTCAACCGCATCCCACTCCACACCGCTGATGCCGGAAACGGCCAATTCTGTCTGGCGAGTCAGCATATGATGAAGTCCGTGGCCGAATTCGTGGAAAATCGTTTCGACGTCTCTTAACGTCAGAAGGGAAGGATTGTCTCCGACCGGTGCGGCAAAGTTGCAGACGAGGTAGGCAATCGGTTTTTGAATTTTTCCGTTGACCTCTCGGCGGGAGATCTGATCGTTCATCCATGCTCCGCCTCTCTTTCCGCTGCGGGCATAAAGATCCATGTAGAATCCAGCGATTTCTTTGCCTTCCTTGTCTTCAATGACAAAGAATTTGACGTCATCGTTCCAGACGGGCGTTTTTTTTTCTTTGATTTTGATCGAGAACATCTTCTCGACGAGTCCGAACATTCCTTTAAGAACAGCGGGTTCCGTGAAGTATTGCTTTACTTCATTTTCAGAGTAAGAGAACTTTGCTTCACGGAGTTTTTCACTGATGAAGGAAAGATCCCAAGTTTGGACGTCCTTGATGCCGAGTTGGTTCCTGCCGTAATCAATGAGCTCTTCCATTTCTTTTTCTGCTGCCGGTTTGGCTTTGGCAGCTAGCTCGCGTAGGAAAGAAACGACCTGTTCGGGAGACTCGGCCATTTTCCGAACCAAGGAGACTTCGGCAAAATTTTTATAGCCGAGAAGATGAGCGTCTTCGACCCGCAGTTCGAGCAGACGATTAATGATCGGCAGATTGTCTTTGCCGGCAGGTGAGAACTCAGAGGCGCGAGTCACGTATGCGTGATACATCTTCTCACGAAGCTTTCGATTTTCTGCGTACTGCATGATCGGCAGATAATTCGGCATATGCAAGGTGACCTTGTAGCCTTTGGCGCCTTCGGCGGCTGCCTGCTGGGCATAGAGATGCAGTTCGGCCTCAGGGACACCTTTGAGCTCATCTGTGTCTTCCGGGAGGTAAAGCGCAAATTCATTAGTGCAGTCGAGAAGATTTTCAGAGAACTTCTGAGAAAGTTCGGCTTCCTCTCGATTGATCTCGGCCATCTTCTTCTTGCCGGCGTCATCTAATTCGGCGCCGGAGAGAACAAAGCCTTCTAACTCTTTGTTAATGATTCTCTGACGGGTTGAGGAGAATTTCTCAAAAGCTTTCTCGGCTTTCAAGGCTTTGTACTTTGCATAGAGTTCCTCATCCATACCGAGTTCGCTGAATACTTCGGAAATCGGAGGAAGAAGTTCATTAATCGTAGCTCTCAACTCGGGCGTATCGGCCACGCTGTTCAAATGTTCGACAACCGACCAAACATAGGAGAGATTTTCAGAAGCATCTTCAATCGGCGTAACTAAGGTGTCCCAAGTCGGTTCTTTATCGGAAGCTTTTACTGAAGCTACGGTGTCTTTCAGACGTTGAATCAGTGCAAGCACCGCCGGTTTAAAGCTGTTCGGATCAAGCTTGGGAAAATTGATCAGCTGGGTCTTATCGTCAATGATGCTCAGGATGTTAATTAAATCAGACATGTATAGATTCCTTACCGAGATATTTTTTGCAGACGCTTTTCATAAGCTTCAACCGTATTAGAGAGAAGCATTGCGATGGTCATCGGTCCGACACCGCCGGGAACCGGAGAAATATAGCCTGCAACTTTGGCGACTTCTTCGGTGTCAACATCTCCGCAAAGTTTTCCTTCGGCATTGCGATTCATACCGACATCAATCACGGCGGCGCCGGGTTTAACCATATCAGCCGTGACGACTTTTTCTTTTCCTACGGCAGCGACGATGACATCGGCCTGGAGTGCGAGTTCTTTCAAATTCTTCGTTTTGCTGTGAGCGACGGTGACAGTCGCATTTTTCTCAAGCAGCATAATCGCCATGGGTTTCCCGACAATATTGCTTCTGCCGATGACCAAAGCGTGGGCGCCGGTGAGAGGATAGTCCACGGATTCCAGCATTTTGATGACGCCGTATGGCGTGCAGCTGCGGAAACCGCCGATGCCTGTAACAACAGAGCCGACATTGGCAACATGGAAGCCGTCGACGTCTTTGTCCGCGCGGATAGTCTCAATGACTTTTTGCTCGTTGATATGACGGGGCAGGGGAAGCTGTACAAGGATTCCATCCACGGAATCGTCGGCATTGAGTTTCTCCAAAAGTGCTAATAACTCCGCTTCTGAAGTTTCAGCAGGAAGCTTTTCCAATTTAGAGGTAATGCCGACATCGGTGCAGGCTTTGATCTTGTTGCGGACGTAAACCTGGCTTGCCGGATTATCACCGACAAGAATGACCGTCAGTCCGGGTGCCCTCGAACTTAATTTGAATTGTTCTACTTTTTCCTTCAAGCCTGCTCGAACGGATTGTGCGAGTGCTTTTCCATCAATTATTTTTGCGTTCATTGTTATGAAAAGAGTAAGTAAGATCGATCCATTGTAAGGATATTCACAGAGCCTAAAACCTTTGCCCACAAAAACGAGTAACAAAAGATCTTCGGCCGAGAAGAGGCCGCAAAAAGAAAAGGAAGGCGGTGTGCCTTCCTTTGTGACGCTGTCTAAAAGACTATCTCATAGATCCGGAGTCTTTGACAGGAGGTCTGTTTGCATTCATCACGACGCGCATCAGATCTGCAACGGTGCCGGAATTGGTTTTATCCATAATGGAAGCGCGGTGGGCTTCAACGGTCTTAATGGAAATACCCAAGTCTGCGGCGATTTGCTTATTCAGACGACCGCTCACAATTCTTTCAAGAACGTGCTGCTCTCTGGGAGTCAGTTTGCTCAGAAGAGCGTCGTTCAAGGAGCGCTGTTCAGCCTTGGCTTTACGCTGACGGGCTTCCTGCAGCATTCTTTCGATTAAAGAACGCAGGGCGGCCTGGTCAAAGGGTTTTTCAATGAAGTCAACCGCCCCCTTCTTCAAGGTAGAGACTGCCATAGAAACGTCGCCGTGACCGGAGATAAAGATAATAGGAATATCGCACTTTCTGGCGATAAGGTGTTCCTGAACTTCCAAACCGCTCATGCCCGGCATTCTGACGTCAAGGACGAGAACGGCGATAGCGTTCGGATCGAATTTGGCGAGGAACATTTCACCGCTTTCGAAAAGTTCAACGCGGTAGCTGGAAGCTTCGAGAAGCCACTTGAGAGAATCACGTACGGCTTCGTCGTCTTCAACGATATACACAACACCTGCGGTATCCGGAGATTCCTGAGTGTAGGGTTTCGAGGTCATCTGAATCATCATGTGCCTTTCTAATTAATATATTCTTACAAGCAATCCATTATCTTAATCTATAGGATGATAAGAATCGCTAACTGAGATATCTTGTATCACGTGAAGATATTATATATCTTAATCACACCCCTGGATAGTACAGAAGGCGTATCTCTTTAAATTGAAACACAATTATTTTTGTTTCTGAGCCCCGGAATCTTTCGTGAAACAAATCTTCAGGTCGAAGAAAAATACAGTGCCGCCGCCTTCGTTGTCTCTTACACGGAGCCTCGAGTTATGAGACTCTGCTATTGTCTGGCAAGTACTCAGACCTAGGCCGAGGCCGTTCTTCTTAGTAGAAAAGAAGGGTGTGAACAGGCTTGCTTTCATCGTATCGCTGATTCCGGGGCCGTGATCGCCGACAGACAATTCAACGTCTTTAGCGCCGACCTTAGCACTGACCGTGATGGTTTTGTCCTCACTGCCGTGTTCCAAAATAGCCTCAGCAGCATTACGAATAAGATTCATGAGAATCTGCATGATCTGGACGGGATCGCAAATTACATCAGGAACGACAGCAGGCAGCTCGTAAACCACCTGGACACCGGCATATTTCTTCTCGATCAGACGTCCGAGCTCCATTGTGTCGGAGAATACGCTATTCAAAGACACACACTCCAATGTTGTCGGGCGGCGTTTAGCAAACGCTCTGATGTTCTTAATAATTTTGTCGATGCGCGCAGCCTGATTGGCAATCTTTCGATAGATCTCCAGCACCTGAGCCTTGTTTACTCCCGGCGCCCTGTCAATCACTTCCAGCGCTGTATTGGCATAAGCGGTAATCGCGGTGAGCGGCTGATTGATTTCGTGCGTAATCGTAGAGGCCATCTCGCCGAGCGTAATGAGGCGCGAAGAGTTTTCCATCTTACTGGTCTGCTCTTCGAATTCCTGCTCATTGATTTTTCTCTTAGTGATGTCGAGGGCAGACTGAAGGGTGACGTGAGAGCCGCCCGGAAGTGTCACTCTGGCTTCTGCTACGGAGAACCAGCGGCCAAGAGAGTCGACCCAAACCTCTCCTTGGCGATTGCCTTGCGGATCGAACGGTTCTTTAAACGCCTTGGAAATCTCTAAGTGACCGTCGGCGGTATTTCCCAGCTGTTCCGTGTAGTGGTTATTGTGAATACCTAACATACTCCCGGTCGGTTTCTGCATCACGGCGGAAATACAAGACAAGACAGAGTTCAGAAGTCTTTCGTAGGAAGCGATAGAGTCGTTCGTGAGGTTCATGGACTGAGTCTCGACAGTGTTGTCCTGGATCATATAAATCCAGCCGATATGTTCGTTGTATGCCGAGTAGAAAGGCATCGCCAGCATCAGCGCTTCAAGCGTTTCATCATTTTTGCGGCGGATCGTCAGGTCAAAGCGGTACGGCTTATCGGGTTCTTCATGAGGACAGTCTTTCAGCAGTTGTGATGGAAGTTCAGATCCGTCTCCCCAGAAGGGATAAGGCGGTGTCTTGCCCAAAAGTTCTTCTTCGGAGTAACCGGTAATTTCCTCAGTTTGACCGTTTGTATAGACGATCTTGTTGTCCAAGTCGGTGATGATTAAAGCCAGGTTCATGGAATCTTCGATGGAGCGGCGAAGTTCCAGTTCTTTTAATGCGCGTTCAAGATCAGACTGATTCCTGCGCATTTCGCGGTTGAGGAAAAAGAGTGATAGAAGCAGAAACAGCATCAGAGCGCCCAGCCAATAAATCAGCGGGCTGGCAAAGATCATCGGGCTTTCAAGAACGTTGCAGCCGTACAACTGAATGGAAGGCGGCAGCGGGTCAGCTGCGCGTACGTAACTCGGGATGGTGTAGTCATCCGGCGGGTTGTAGGCAGCTCGGCCGGCAATTTCTTTTGTTCCGTGAAGGAACGAGAATTCGTAATCGGAAAGCAGCGACTGAGGAGTTGAAACTTCCAAAAGTTTGTTCAACGACAGTCTGGCGAGGAGAGCATATGTTTTTTCGCCGATGGCAAAGGGATAAATGATGACGACAGAAGGCGAAGAAATGTCGCCGGGCGTAAACCAGAAAGAAGAGTAAGAAACGCGGTTAGAGAGGAAGGCGTCTCCGATCGCATCGCGGACGACCTGCGGATAATCCAGATAGTTATATTGACGAAGATCGCTTCTGCCAAGCCGAGGATTTACAACAGACTCCAGGCCTTTGCCGCTCGGTTCAATGACACGAAGCAGAATAACTTCGGGGCTCGACGAGATGATTTCTCTGCCATACTTATTTACAACGGCGGGGTTGATACCGTCCAGCTCCATTTTTTCGATCATGCGGGCCATGGAGGCAGAGATGCCCCGCATTCTCATTTCGATGTTATCGGCAACCTTTGCCGTGCTCTTCATCAGATTAGTTCTGAGAATGGTTTCGTTATTTGCACGGACGTTGAAATAGAAAGCCGAGAAGATGACGATGATGAGAACCGCAATGGCCCAAATGAACGGGGTGGTGCCGCTGGGAAGATTGGAATGACTTTTCAGGCCCGCAAAAGCCGACGAAAATCGGTCAAGTAATTCGTTGCTTTGCGAAATATGCTTTTTATAAGTCATGGCAATCTTCTAAAAATTTATATGTACGGCCGTATCTAAAAAGAGCCCTAAGATTTGTTCATTGAAAGATACAAATCGATAATTCTTAATTATGCCACTCCTTCAAGCGACAACTGCTTTATCAACAAGCAGGGAGGTAGTCCTCCAATGTTAAAGGGTCCTTCCGATACGTATCACAATGTGATGGAAAAGGAAACCTTGAATTATGGTTTATCGCTTGGCTCGGCCATGTTTTTTGATGTTTACACCAATATGCAGTCCGCAGCTGCAAAATCTAAAATCTAGCAGAAGAGCCTTAGGAGGCTCTTTTAAACGGAAGGATTGAATACGGCATTTGGAACGAATACTTCGGCATCTCCTTTGTTACATCTGTCT
>URYO01000031.1 GCA_900552195.1 uncultured Sutterella sp.
GAAGTTCGTTAATACTTGTCTTCGAACGCGTCTTGGCGTCTACGCGCTTAACGATGACCGCGCAGTTAAGGTTGTATTTGCCGTCAGCGGAAGGCAAGCTTCCGGGAACAACGACAGAACCGGCAGGTACTCTGCCGCGATGAATTTCGCCGGTGGTACGGTCATAAATCTTCGTGCTCTGTCCGATGAAGACACCCATGGAGATCACGCTGTTTTCTTCAACGATGACGCCTTCAACGATTTCGCTGCGGGCACCGATAAAGCAGTTGTCCTCGATGATGGTCGGGGTTGCCTGAAGCGGCTCGAGAACACCGCCGATACCGACGCCGCCGGAAAGGTGGCAGTTCTTACCGACTTGAGCGCAGGAACCGACCGTTGACCAGGTATCGACCATGGTGTTTTCTCCGATGTAGGCGCCGATGTTGACAAAGGAGGGCATCAATACAACGCTCGGAGCGATGTAGCTGCCGTGGCGAGCCACAGCAGTGGGCACACAGCGGATGCCGGATTCTTTCCAATCGGCTTCGGAAAAATGATCGAAGCGGGAGGGCACCTTGTCAAAGAAGGACAGGTCGCCGGCGCGGACCATTTTGTTCGGATAAAGCTGGAAGCTCAAAAGAACGGCTTTTTTGATCCATTCGTGCGTGACCCAATTGCCGTCAATTTTTTCCGCGACGCGAAGTTTTCCCTGCTGAAGCAGTTTGATGACTTCATCGACGGAGTTTTGAACTTCAGGCGGAAAGTGTTCGGGACGAAGGCCGAAAGATTCTTCAATAATTTGCTTTAATGCTTCCATAGTTATTCCTCAAAGGGGTCAAATTCTGCAATTCTTTTAGCGGCCTCTGTGACTTCGGGCACGGTGGCAACCAAAGCGATACGGATGTAGCCGGACCCGGGGTTGACACCGTTGACTTCTCGGCCAAGAAAACTGCCCGGGAGAACGGTGATGCCCTTTTTCTCATAAAGCCGTCTTGCATAAAGTTTATCGTCTATAGGCGTTTTCGCCCACAAGTAAAAACTTGCATCGGGCATTTCTACTTCCAGTGCTTGTTTCAGAAGCGGAACAGCCGCCTTGAATTTTTCGACATAAAGGCGTCTGTTTTCCCGCACATGTTCTTCATCATTCCAAGCCGCAATACTTGCGTGCTGTACGGCGCCCCCCATTGCGCTGCCGTGGTAGGTTCGGTAGAGCAGGAACGGTTTAATCAGTTTTTCGTCACCTGCAACAAAACCGGTACGCATGCCCGGGATATTGGAGCGCTTCGACAAGCTCGAGAAGACAATCAGGCGGTCGAAGTTAGTTCTGCCCAAAAGTTTGGCAGCGGTCAAAGAGCCGAGAGGCGGATTATCTTCGTCAAAATAAATTTCCGAGTAACACTCGTCGCTGCCGATCACAAAGCCGTATTTGTCGGAAAGGTCAAAAAGCCTCTTCCAGTCTTCCAGTGAAAGTACGGTTCCGGTCGGATTATTGGGAGAGCAGACAAACAGCAGCTGAGTGCGTTTTAGAACTTCTTCCGGTACGGAGGAATAGTCAGGCTTAAAGCCTGTCTGAGCTGTCATCGGGCAAAAATATGGCTCGGCACCGGCTAATTTTGCTGCGCCTTCATAAATTTGATAGAAAGGATTCGGTGTAACGACGACCGGGTCTTTAGTCGGATCGATGACAACTTGGGTCAGTGCAAACAAAGCTTCACGCGATCCGTTGGTCGGCAGGATTTGGGAAGCCGGATCGAGTTTTACGCCGTAGCGCTTTTCAATCCAGTTCCCAATCGCTTCTTTCAGCTCAGGGTAACCGCCTGTCGGAGGATACTTTTCAAACAAGGCCTGATGATCGAAGAGAGATTGTTTGACGGGCTCAGGTGCCGGATGTTTCGGTTCACCGATGGAAAGGGAAATCGGTTTGAGTCTTTCCGGCAGTTTTGCGTCCTTCAAAAGTTTGCGCAGCTTCGCAAAGGGATAGGGCTGAAGTGTATTAAGCAGCGGATTCATGTTTGCTGATCTTTTTCGTTGGAATATCCACAAAATTTTAGCGAAGGAAGAAGCACTTGCCGCGCTTGAAAACTACGAAATGAAGCGGTGCAAAAAAGAACGGCCCGTCGATGACGGGCCGCTGAGGAAAAATCGAATTAACCGCGAGTCGGATCGTTCGATTCGAATTCTGGCAGTTCAACCGGTTTGACCGGTGTCCAGCCTTCCTTACGGTATTCGGCAACAACTGTCGTGTAGATGCCGCCTCGGACCCACCATTTAGCCTTAAGTCTCATGAAACGCGGGGAGGTGGCTGCAACGAGATCGTCCAGGATCTTGTTGGTGATGGCCTCATGGAAAGCACCTTCCTGACGATAGCTCCACATATAGAGTTTCAGAGCCTTGAGTTCGACATTCTTCTGATCCGGAATGTAATCGAGCAGAAGTGTGGCGAAGTCGGGCTGTCCGGTTAACGGACAAAGCGACGTGAACTCAGGGATTTCAATGTGAATTAAATAATCCCGATTCGGCTGAGGATTCGGGAAAGTCTCAAGATTCTTGCTAGGAGCAGTAGACATGAAAATTATTTTTCCGCTATGTGTTTAATTAGAGCACACAAATTATAAGGTCGCGAAAAGAAAGACAAAACGATTTGAACCGCTGTGGGTAACCCGGAGAAAAACAAAATTGCATCAGTTCGTAATACAGTGGTTTCCTTCATAAGCCTGTAGAATATTGAGTCTTAAGTAGTAGCCTGCGGCGAACGTGGCCGCAGGTCCAGGATTTAGCTAAAGAAAGATGAATATGGTTGGAATGGGGGTAACGATAGTCCTGATCCTTGCGGTCGGCGGCGTCGGCGTTTGGTATTGGCTTCGCATCAAAGAGACGGCAAGTCATGAAAAAGTCGAAGATAAGACACCTCCGAGGATTCCTCAGGAGCCGATTTTCGGTGAAGATTTGATCAATTCCGGCGACATCAAAGTCGACGAGATTAAGACCTTACCTCCTGTTGAAGAGCCGCAGCCTGAATCGCAGTCTCCGTTACAGGAAGAAGAGACGGTCGAAGAAGTCCGGGAAATTCTCCCGAAAGAACCCGAAGAGGAAGAGGAGCCTGTTGAAACTCCCCCGGTGTTGGAAGAGATTGATGACAGCGGTCTGCCGAAATATGATCCCTTTGTCACTGAACTCGTCCGTATTACCTTCAAAAAACCGGTAACGGGCAGCCAGCTCGCACCGTTCGTCAAAACGGCGATGGAAAATGCTCCGAGGGGGCTGTTGCGCATTCTGGCTCTCGAAGCAAACAGCAACCGCTGGTTTGTGCCGGATGCCATCGGTATGTTCTCAGCAATTGCCTTCTATATTCAGCTGGCTTCCGGGAAAGCTTCTTTCGACCAGGTTTCTTTGTCGAATCTCTACCAGTTGGTTTTTCTGCGTATGGAAATGAACCTGGACGGCACTTCCGAAATGAAGGAAATGCAGCTGCTGAACAACCATACGGATCAGCTTAACGCACTCATCAAGAATTTCGGCGTGCAGATTACGCTTCTGCTGCGTCCCTTGGAGCCGGTTTCCATCGATGATTTCGAGAAAGAGACGATGCTCTTGGGCTTAAAGCGCCGAAGCATGACGCATTATGAAAAACTTGGTGAAATGGTATTGGATAAGAACGGCAAGCGCCAGGGCAACAGAAAAGGAACCATTGAGCTTCGTTGGTTAGACGACAGAAATATTGCGATTTCTCTGAATGTTCCGCTGATTGCTCCGGAAAGCGATCCTCTTCGTCTCCTGATGACGGCTGCCAACGCTTTCGCGGCGGTATTTGATGCCAAGATCGTGGATCCCAAGGGATGTGAGATCTCGGGAGCAACGGTCTCTCTGCTGAAGCAGGAACTCGATCGCTTCTATAAACAGATGCGTGAGAACAATATTGAACCGGGCAGCGTCAGAGCACATCAGCTTTTAGACTGATAACTCCCCAAAATTATCATTCTGATTAAGAACATCGGAGTCCGTGCGAGTACAGTAAGAAATCCGGTGTTTTTATTTGGTTCAGGTACGAAATGGAAGAGCAGGATAAGAAAAAATTAGAGGCAGTCAAACTCCGTATGGAGAAGCTGGCTGAGGAGCTTGAAAAGCATAACAAGGCTTATTACATAGATAATGCTCCGACGGTGTCTGACGAAGTCTACGACTCGTTGTTCCAAGAACTGGCACGACTGGAAAAAGAGTATCCTCAGTTCAAAAGTCCGGTTTCTCCGACCGAGCGCGTCGGTGCGACGGTCCAGAGCGAACTCAAGAAAGTGACGCATGCCGTTCCGATGCTTTCCATTCATACTGAGACGGATTACACAGCGCAGGGCGCCTATGATTTTGATGCCCGCGTAAGAAGAGAACTGGAGCTGACATCCGATCAAACGGTTGACTACGACTGCGAATTGAAGTTCGACGGGCTCGCCATTAATTTGCGGTACGAAGACGGCGTTCTCGTTCAAGCAGCTACTCGCGGAGACGGCTACACGGGTGAAGACGTTACTGCAAATGTCAAGACGATTAAGACACTTCCTTTACAAGTCGAGGGCTTCCCGAAGATTTTTGAAGTCCGTGGCGAAGTTATCATGCACAAAGAAGTGTTCCGCAAGCTCAATGAAGAGCAGGAAGCAGCCGGAGCGAAACTTTTTGCCAACCCTCGCAATGCTGCGGCAGGAAGTCTTCGTCAGCTGGACTCTTCTTTAACTGCCAAACGCAACTTGAACTTTTATGCATACGGCTACGGTGAAGTAAGTGAGATGCCGGCCGACACCCAGTCGGGCTTGCTTGATTATCTGAAATCCAAGGGCTTCCCGGTGATCAGTAATCGAACTGTCGTGCAGACGCCGGAAGAGCTGGAAGCGTTTCATCTGGAAGTCGCTCGTATTCGTCACGACTTACCTTTTGATATTGACGGCGTGGTCTACAAGGTCAACAGTTTTGCCCGCCAGAAACAGCTGGGTTTTGTCTCCAGAGAGCCGCGCTGGGCAGTAGCTCATAAGTATCCGCCGGAAGAAGTCCAGACCCAGGTTTTGGATATAACTGTTCAAGTGGGACGAACGGGCAAACTTACACCGGTCGCTCGTCTGAAACCGGTGTTTGTCGGAGGAACCACAATCAGCAACGTTTCTCTGCACAACGAAGAATTCTTGCAGAACATGGGCATCAAGATCGGAGACACTGTCGTCGTGCATCGTGCCGGCGACGTCATTCCGGAGATCGTCCGAGTGATTCCTGAACTCAGGCCGAAAGACGCCAGAGATTTCGTGATGCCGGAATTCTGTCCGGTCTGCGGTTCTCACGCCTATAAAGAAGACGGAGAAAAGGATCGCCACTGCAGCGGCGGTCTGTTCTGCCGCGCACAGAGAGCCCAAGGCATTCTCCACTTTGTCAGCCGCAAAGCCATGGGCATTGACGGAATCGGAGAAAAGCTGGCCGAACAGCTGATTGAACATGATTTGGTAACGACGGTTGCGGACATTTACCGTTTGACCGTCGACAAGCTGGTCGGACTGGATCGCATGGGACAGAAATCGGCAGAAAAACTTGTCGCCTCAATTGAAGCCTCTAAAAAGACAACGCTCGAACGCTTTCTTTACGCCATCAGTATTCCGGAAGTCGGAGAAGCGACGGCAAGAAACCTGGCAGCTCACTTCGGCGCCTTAAAGCCGCTGGAAGATGCTTCTTTAGAGCAGCTGCTTGAAGTTGAAGATATCGGACCGTCGGGCGCGGAAAACATTCTGCACTTCTTTGCCGAACCGGCGAACATCGCGGTGATCAATGACCTGATGGATCGCGGCGTCGTGTGGGAAGAGGGTACGGGCACGAGTGACCAGGAACTGCCGTTGAACGGTTTGACATTCGTTCTGACCGGCACACTGCCGACGCTTTCCAGAGATGAGGCCAGCGATATTATTCGCAAAGCCGGCGGAAAGGTAAGCGGCTCAGTGTCGAAGAAGACGAGTTATGTGTTGGCAGGCGAATCTGCCGGCTCCAAACTCGCCAAAGCCGAGTCTTTAGGCGTTAATATCATAGACGAACCTGAGTTATTCAAAATGATCAATCAAGGAGTAAAGGCGGATGGCTAATTTTGCGTTGATCGGCGGCAGCGGTTTGGACCAGCTGTCTCTTTTAGAAGGCAAGGTCATTGAGAAAATTGACACTCCCTATGGTAAGGAGCCGGTCGAAATTTGCCGCGGAGTGATTGACGGTCTGAACATTGTATTTTTATCTCGGCACGGAACGACTGAGAAAAAGCCGCCTCATATGATTAACTATCGTGCCAACATATGGGCTCTTGCGCAGTTCGAGCCGAAGGCCGTCATTGCATTGGCTTCTGTCGGAGCGGTTTTACCTGAGGACGATATCGGTGCCATTGCCGTACCTGATCAGATCATTGATTACACCTGGGGTCGCGAAACCAGCTACAACACCGGCAAAGAGAAGTTCATTAACTTCATTGACTTCACTTTTCCGTTTGATATGGATTTGAGAGAAGCAATTGTTGATGCTTCTGAGGAGCTGGATCTTCCAATTATTGACGGCGGTACTTATGCCTGCACACAAGGTCCGAGACTCGAAACGGCGGCCGAAGTTGATCGCATCGATAATGACGGCGGTCACTATGTCGGTATGACACTGATGCCCGAGGCATGCTTGGCCAGAGAGTTAAATCTCAAGTACGCAGCGATTTGCCAGATCGTCAATACTGCAGCCGGCCGCGGAGCCTCTGAAAAAGGCATCGTGCTTGACGATACGAAGGATGCTCTGACTAAGGCGACAAAGGAAAGTGTGAATTTAGCTCTTGCCACATTCCGCTCATTGGCTGATTAGAACTTTTGTTGACAAAAGCAAAACCCGCCGTTGAGGCAGGTTTTGCGTTTTCGAAAGGACCTTAACTAAAGCTCCAAAGCTTCCAAAACGGCCTTTTCAAATTCAGCGCAGAAGACGGGATCCCGCAGCTTAAAGCTTTCGATCAGGAAGACGTCCTCCGCCCTTTCTCCCAGCGTCGTGATTCGGGCTGTCACAAGATTGATTCCGTACTGCACAAAGACTCGCGCGATGGATGCCAAAAGGCCGAGCCGGTCGGTTGTGACGATCGAAAGCATGTATTGCTTTCCGGCGACATCCGGCCGTAATGAAGCCTGCGGTGAGATTGGGAAGAGCTTGGATTGACGTGAAGGGCGTCCGCGAAGAGGGGGCGGAAGTTTTTCTGCCAAATCCAGTTTTTCCGCGAGTATTTCTTGGAAACGAGCGAACTCTTGTTCGAAGTTGGGGTCTGAGCCGTCGTCAACGACGATGAAGGAGTCGACAACGCGCCCATCTCGTCCCGTGTGGATACGTGCTTCAGCAATGGACAGACCGTATTGCTGTAGATTAGAAACGATACGGGCAAAAAGTTCGGGGCGGTCCTGCGTCAGGATAAGAATTTCGTGCGCGTGTTCCATGCCGCGTAGCGGTCGGGATGCCACAAATGACTTCGAAGAATCGAGATGCGGCAGCAATACCTTGGCATGCCAAACGATATTCCGCACCGAGTGCTTCATGAAGTACGCAACGTCAAAGTTATCCCAGAACTTATTGATCTGGTCCCTCTGCTCCGATGTAAAACGCGTCATGCGCAGAGCATCTTTACGGCGCCGGGAAACCAATAAATCTCGATCAATGCCTTTCCCTTTAAGGAATCTGGCGGTCGAATAAAACAAATCTTCAAGAAGCTGGGCTTTCCAGGCGTTCCAGATTTTTGGTCCCGTCGCCCGGATGTCGCAAACGGTGAGCAGATAAAGGCCGACGAGGCGTTCCATCGTTCCGACTTTCTTGGCGAAGTTTTCAACAACCTCCGGATCAGAAATGTCTTGTTTCTGGGCCACCATGCTCATGGTCAGGTGTTCACGAACAAGAAACTCGATGTAGTCAGCGTCCTCACCGGTGATTTCAAAGTCGCGGCACATTTGCCGAACGATTTCCGCCCCGATTTTGCTGTGGTCTCCGCCTCGGCCTTTGCCGATGTCATGGTAGAGAAGGGCAAGAACCAAACGCCAGCTTCCTTTCATTGCCATCATGAGCTCGGTGCAAAGCGGCAGCTCGTGGGCGTTTTCACTGTGTGTGAAGTTTCTGAGATAACGAATCGCAAGGAGCGTGTGCTGATCCACCGTATAGGCATGGAATAAATCATGCTGCATTTGACCGACGATTCGGTTGAAACGGGGCAGCAGTTTTCCGAGCACGCCCCAGCGATTCATTTCTTCCAGTGCATGCCAAACGCCTCGGCGCCCTTGGATAATCTTCAAAAATGTCTGACGGTTGACGGGATTTTCAGCCCATTCTTTGTTCATCAGAGAATGAGCTTCAAATAAGGCACGGTAAAGCCGTGAAGACTTCATCGGAATGTCCGGATGACGTTCCTGAATTAAAAAGGCCTCGAGAATTCTCTCAGGGTCCTTAACGAAGACGTCCGGAGACGCAAGGCCGAGCACGTCACCCTGCCGTACAAAACCGCTGCAAATGGGTTCGCCGGTTTGTTCAGGTTCTTTGGAGTAGCGCTCTTTAATGGCCTGAAGAATGATGGAATTGAGCTGCCCGATGGTTTTTGCATTGACATAGAAGTGCTGCATCATCACTTCACTAGGACGCCTGCCGACAGTCCCGACAATGCCTAGCGCTTTAGCCAGCGGTTCCTGAATTTCGAAAATTAATCGATCCTCATGGCGGTTAGTGAGCAGATGCATATGGATCCGCAGCCGGTAAAGGCTTTTCGTAACGGATTCCAAAAGTTCGCATTCTCGGCGAGTGATCAAACCCTTTTCAAAGACTTCCTGCCAAGTGTTGCCAAGACGGGCCGCCCTAAGCACCCAGATCAAAATATTTAGATCTCGAAGGCCGCCCGGGGCTTCTTTAATGTTCGGTTCCAGGGCATAAGAGGACTCGTGGTACTTCAAATGCCGCTGCTGCTGTTCGATGAATTTTGCCCGATAGAACTTTTTAAGATTCAGACTCCTTTCTATCGTATCGGAGTAGGTCTTAAAGAGTTCTGCGTTCCCCGAGATGAGCCGGGATTCGAGCATCGCGGTCTGTGCAGTGATGTCGATTTCTGCCTGTTCAAGACACTCTTCGATTTTCCGAACAGAGTAGCCGACGGTCAAACCAAGCGACCATAGATTGCCGATAACTTCCGAGATTGTTTTTAAGTCTTTATCTTTGACATCATCGGGCAGGAGAAAGAGCAGGTCCAAATCGGAGAAAGGGAACTGCTGCTCTCTGCCGTAACCGCCGACTGCGACGACGGCAACCGCTTCAGACAGACCGTTGAGTTTGAGAATCTCCAAAACTGCCTCATCGGCAGCCTTGGAGTGCGCAGAAAGATAGGCATCGGCGTCAACGTCCGCCAAAAACTTCTTTGCTAAAACTTCTCGCTGATCTTTAAACTTTTTGACGATTTTGTTGATTTCCATAGCCTTTGGATTCTTTCTTTATTAATTTAGGCAGAAGGTTTTACCCACGAGGGAGCAGGCGGGCATTTCGGCGATACCGTCAGAACTTCGTATCCGGTTTCAGTGACGAGAATCGTATGTTCCCACTGAGCGGAAAGGCTTCTGTCTTTGGTTACGGCGGTCCAGCCGTTCGGAAGGATGCGAAGTTCTTTCCTTCCGGCGTTGATCATCGGTTCGATCGTGAAGATCATGCCGGGCTTCATGACAGCACCGGTGCCGAGCTTGCCGTAATGGCAGACCTGAGGATCCTCGTGGAAGCCGACACCGACTCCGTGACCGCAGAATTCACGCACGACGCTGCAGCCCTGAGGCTCGACAAAATGCTGAATTGCATAGCCGATATCTCCGAAATGGGCGCCGGGACGCACGATTTCAATGCCTTTCCACATGGAGTCGAAAGTGACATTGATGAGGTGTTTAGCAGCAACGGAAATATGGCCGACGGAATACATGCGGCTGGTGTCGCCGTAATAACCGTTTTTAATGACGGTCACGTCAATATTTAAGATGTCGCCGTTTTTGAGCACCTTCTCATTCGGAATACCGTGGCAGATCTGATGATTGACGGAAATGCAGGTGGCTTTCGGATAAGGATTGGTACCGTCCGGGTCGTAGTTAAGACAAGCGGACTTGTCTTTGAGGACATCTTCGGTATATCTGAGCATCAAATCATCGAGGTACTCGGTGGTGACGCCGGCTGTAACAAACGGTTCAATGTAGTCGAGAACCAAAGCCGCATCGCGGCAGGCAGCCCGGATGCCTTCGATTTGTTCCGGGGTCTTAATAAGGATATTGTCAAACATTGATTAAATCTGACTCGAAAAAGTTTTTCAATGCGGCAATTTTAGTGGATTCACCGTTAAGCGGTGCCTTTTCAGCCTTATATAGGTCAACCGGAAGAAAGGTGACAATCAGTCTTCAAATCCTCGCCAAAACAAGGTTTCATTTGATTTATCCCAAATAGAAAATCTAAAAGGTTGTAACGCCTCTTTTCAAACGCTTAACTCTTTGAAAAAGCATGATAGAATTCCGCCCCG
>URYO01000032.1 GCA_900552195.1 uncultured Sutterella sp.
AAGGTCAGGACTGCGCCGCCTGCCACATGGAAGGCAAACCTTCGAGCTCAAATGTCTCCGAAGCCTCCTGTCAAAAATGTCATGGAGAAGAGTCTGCTGGCAAAGCTTTAGAAATCGAAGGCAAGAAGGTCGCCAACATTCACAAAACCCATTTCGATACGTTCGAATGCCTTCAGTGTCACAAAGGCCACTCTCAGTCCGTAATTGCCTGCGCCGAATGTCACAAAGGCGCACAAAGCATCCAAGTCCCTTAATTACTTAACTTCTCACCAAGGAGAATAAAAATGTCAAAAGTTGAACTTTCTCGCCGCGGTTTTCTTAAAAGCACGTTAGCCGCGACAGGCGCAGCTATGGCCGGAACTGCAGCGCACGCCGGTGATATTCCTGAAAAGTGGCAGCAGCCGCACTGGCAGCCGCTCAGGAAGGTGCTAAAGTCGTTTTAGTTGAAAAAAACCGCGGCTGGAGCTGTCGAGGCGGTCATATCACTGCCTTTAATAGTTCTCTGCAGAAAAAGATGGGTATCGATATTGATGCCGCCGAAATCGTCCGCCGTCTGGTGGCATGGGGCCAAGGCAGAATGGATGAACGCCTGCTTTGGATGTTTGCTAGAAAGTGCGGTGACTGCATGGATTGGGCCATTGACATTGCCGGCAAACACGACACCAATGTGACACTTTGGGAAGGCTATTACAAAGGCCCGACTTACACCGAATTCCCCGTCACGCACTTCTTCTACAACAAGAACATCAATCTTGACTACACATACGGTAACTCCGAAGGCATCGGCAATGTCGCGCTCATGCCTTGCTTTGAAGAAGAACTGAAGAAAGCCGGCGTCACACTGATGTACCGTACTCCTGCCGTCCAGTTCATTCAGGACGCTAACAAGCGCGTTACCGGTCTCATCGCCGGCAGACCGAATAACTATACCCAGATCAATGCCGCAAAAGGCGTCATCATTGCAACCGGCTGCTACGGCTCCAATGAAGAGATGAGAAAGGCTTTTGCCCCGTATTCTCTGCACGCCGATGCACAGATCTACTTCCCGACAAAATCCAACACCGGTGACGCCCACATCATGACGATGCAGGCCGGCGGCGTGATGCAGAAGAACGATAACCATGCAGCAACGGTTCACTTAGAGGCCGGCGCCGGCAGCTACGGTTTCCTGCATGTGAACGCCAACGGCGAACGTTTTATGAACGAAGACGTCAACACCCAGTCCAAGTCTTGCTCTAAAGAACTTCAGCCGCACGGAATTGCATGGACGGTCTACGACTCCAACTGGACACAGGACGTGAAGAAACAGGTTGACGGCAACCTCGCCGGCGGTCTTTTCTACGGACAAATGTGGCAGCCTTGGGGCAACGGCTGGAACGTTGAAATTGAAAAGGCTTCCCAGGCGCAGCACATCAAGGACGGTAAGGTTGTCGTTGCCGATACACTTGATGAACTTGCTCAGAAGATGGGCGTTCCTGTAGAAGCCCTTAAAGCAACCGTAACTCGCTACAACGAACTTGCGGCTAAAGGCCATGACGATGATTTCGGCAAGCGTCCCGAACTGCTTACTCCGATTCAGAAGGGCCCGTTCTATGCCGGCCGTCTTGTGAGCACACTCCTCGCAATGTCCGGCGGTTTGCATACTGATCCTAGCCTTCATGTTTTAGACAAGAACGATAAACCGATCGAAGGCCTCTACGTTTGCGGCGCCGCGGCCGGTGACTACTTCGGATCCGGCGACTATCCGACCATTTGCCCGGGCATGAATCACGGCAGAGCTTTGACGTTCGGACGTTTGACTGGTGTTATGGCTGCCGGCGGTGACATCGATAAAACCGTGAAGTCGATGGAAATCAAGTGATATTGTGAAAATCCAGTCCGGAAAATTTTCCGGCACTGCATAAAAACCAAAAGCGAAAATCGGTTCTCCGGTTTTCGCTTTTTTTCACGGAGGCTCTTGAAAAGGATTTTTTCAAGAATGCTCTCAAATATTCTTTTTCGGTTTAGTACCGATGGTAACCGCGGTGCGGCATTCTCTGCTGAGGTTCTGCGCAAGGATATTGCGGATATGCAGAATTGTCATACCGATGGGGGCCGTAGTAGCCGTCGGAGGCGTACGGACGATGATCGTTGTAGTAATGGCCGTGGTGCATGCAGCCGGCAATGAAAGGTAACGACAGCAAAGCAAGGACGATTGTAAAACGCTTCATAACGATCTCCTTAGAACAACTTCTCCCAATCTAAACGATCTGATGTTTATGACAAGTCTTGAGCCCTAGGATTTCTACTTAGGTCAGGAGTATCTTTGTCTTTGGTACAGACGGTTTCCTGCCTAGGTGTGAAGGCTTCCATTTGGTAAAATCGACAAATTAGGCTCGGTGCGAGCAGAAGTTAGGAAGCTTCGACTCAATCCGGCTGTTCCATTAACGAAAGGAAGTCCGATGGCCTTAAAAATTTACAATACGCTCTCTCGTAGCGTGGAGCCCTTTAAATCCATTACACCCGAAAAAGTCGGAATGTATGTTTGCGGCGTTACCGTCTACGATGACTGCCACATTGGACACGGAAGAACATTTATCGCTTTTGACGTGGCAAGACGCTGGCTCCAGGAGAGCGGCTACGACGTCAAATTCGTCCGCAACGTAACCGATGTTGACGACAAGATTATTAAACGCGCGGCTGAACGCAAGATTCTGCCGTCCGAACTGGCCGAGACCTATACCAAGCGCATGCAGGAAGATCTCGGTGAACTCGGCTGCTTGCCTCCGAGCGTTGAGCCGAGAGCGACTCAATACATTCCTAAGATGCTTGCCCTGATCGAGAAGCTCGAAGAAAAGGGCTATGCCTATCAGGACAAGAATGGTGACGTCGATTTCTCCGTTCGTAAATTTAAACCCTACGGCGCCTTGTCCGGCAAGAAAGTCGACGAACTGCAGCCCGGGGAGCGCGTTAGAGTTGAGGAAGCCAAGCAGGATCCGCTGGACTTTGCACTTTGGAAGAGAGCAAAACCCGGTGAACCCGAGTGGGATTCCAAATGGGGCAAAGGACGTCCCGGCTGGCATATTGAGTGCTCTGCCATGAGCTGTGATCTGCTTGGAGAAACCTTTGATATTCACGGCGGCGGTCCTGACTTGATGTTCCCGCACCATGAAAATGAAATCGCTCAGAGTGAAGCTGCCAACGGTAAGAAGTTCGTGAACACCTGGATGCACTCCGGTCCGCTGCGCGTCAACGGCGAGAAAATGAGTAAGTCTCTCGGCAACTTCTGGACCATCCGTGATGCTTTAAAGGAAACGAACACTCAGTACGGCGACAAGAACGGCAACGAAACGCTCCGTTTCTTCTTACTGCGCTCCCACTACAGAAGCCCGATCGATTTCTCTTCTGCTTTGGTCGAAGACGCTCATCAGGCACTGATTCGTCTTTATACGGCGCTCAAAAATACGCCGGCAGACGACAACCCTCTGGACTGGAACGAAAAGTATGCCGCTCAGTTCAAAGAAGCGATGGATGACGATTTCAATACGGCTCAGGCTGTCGCTGTTCTCTTCGAATTGGCCAAAGAAGTCAACCAAACGAAGTCTCCTGAACTTGCACGCCAGCTCAAAAAACTCGGCGGTGTGCTTGGCATCCTCCAGCTAGACCCAGAAGCCTTCGTCAAAGGCGCCGTGGATTCTGTGGACGAAGCAGCTGTCGAAGCCTTGATCGCGGAAAGAAAGGCGGCAAAGGCTGCTAAGAACTGGGCAAGAGCTGATGAAATCCGTAAAGAGCTCTTAGAAAAGAATATTGTTTTGGAAGATGCTCCCGGCGGTGTGACGACTTGGCGCAGAGCTTAATCTCTATGGCAGAGCAAACCGAAAAACCCGAATGGTGGGATCAAGCTAAAAAGGAGCTTTCCGAAGCTGATCCCGTCATGGCCCAAATCATTCGCGCCAAGCCTGAAGGATTTCTTGCGACTCGCGGGAATCCTTTTGAGACGCTGCTGCGCTCCGTGATCGGGCAGCAGATCTCCGTTAAAGCGGCGGCCAACATATGGGAACGGTTTGCTAAAGCCTGTAAAGAAATAAAACCTGAAATTATTACCCGCAAACATCGTCGAACCTTGAGGACCGCAGGTTTGAGCGAACGTAAGATTGAGTACGTTTTTGATATCTGTCGCTTTTTTCTCGAGAATCCGGATGCGGCCGACGGCTTTCAGCATCGTTCCAATGAGGAAATTATCAAGGAACTTTGTACCATCAAAGGCGTAGGCCCCTGGACGGCGGAAATGTTTTTGATCTTTGCGCTGCGTCGTCCGGATGTTGCTCCAATGCTCGATTACGGCTTTATCAAAGCCGTCGGCCAAGCGTATTTTCCGGAGATCGCGTTTGAAGAATGGTCTGCGGCCGACCGAAAAGAAGAAATGTCATCGGTGATTGCCAAATGGGGTCCATGGAAAACCGCCGGCACATGGTATTTATGGCGAAGCCTTAACAACGGACCGATGCAGTACTAAAGGAATAACATGGCAAAAGTCACTTACTTAGAATTTGAAAAACCCGTTGCTCAGCTTGAGGAAAAAATTCAGGAACTCCGCGATATGAGCTCCGGATCCGAAGGTTTGGATTTAACAAGCGACATCAACGGGCTTGAAAAGAAAAAAGCCAAACTTCTCAAAGAAATCTTCAATAAGCTTTCTCCTTGGGAAATGTCGCTTTTGGCTCGCCATCCGAATCGTCCGTACACACTGGATTACATCAACATGATTTTTACGGACTTCCACGAACTGCACGGTGATCGTGCTTACGCGGATGATCCTTCTATTGTCGGCGGCATGGCTCGTTTTAACGGTGAGCCGGTTATGGTGATCGGACATCAGAAGGGCCGTGATACGCGCGAAAGAACGCTCCGTAATTTCGGAATGAGCCGTCCGGAAGGCTATCGCAAAGCGCTCCGCTTGATGCAGACAGCCGAAAAGTTCTCCATGCCGATCTTTACCTTCGTCGACACACCGGGTGCCTATCCGGGCATCGGCGCTGAAGAGCGCGGGCAGTCCGAGGCGATCGGTCACAACCTCTTTGTGATGAGTCGACTGAAAACGCCGATCGTTGCAACGGTAATTGGCGAGGGCGGCTCCGGCGGTGCCTTGGCGATTGCAGTGGCTGATGTCGTTCAGATGCTTCAGTATTCCACTTATTCCGTTATTTCGCCGGAAGGCTGTGCTTCCATTTTGTGGAAGAGTGCAGCTAAGGCTCCGGATGCAGCAAAGGCCTTGGGATTGACCGCTCACCAGCTGTTTGATGCCGGTCTGATCGACAAGATCCTGCCTGAGCCTTTAGGCGGCGCTCATCGCGATCCTGAAGCGATGGCCCAAACCTTAAAGCGTTCTTTGAGCGATTCCCTTCGCACGCTGAAGCGCATGAGCACCGAGGAGCTTCTGGAAGAACGCTACAAGAAGCTCCTCAACTACGGAAAATATGCCGAAGTCGAAAAATAATCCTTCTGAAAAGAAAACTGTCCGCGGCATTACAACGCGTGTCCGGACAGCTCTTGAAAATACTGCCCGACAGCTGCAGCTGTCCGCCGACGGACTGCCGATTGCTTCCGGCGAGAAACCGATCAATGTGATTGTCGCCTTCTCGGGCGGTCTGGATTCCTCCGTTCTGCTTTACGCAGTCTCCCAGCTCAAGGGAAAGTCTTACGGCGAAATTACCGCGGTCCACGTCCACCACGGCCTTTCAAAGCACGCCAACGAATGGGCTGAGTTTTGTGAAGAGCGCGCGAAGAAGTGCGGTGTGCGGTTTGTTCTCAGAAAAGTGACAGTGCCTTCGGGCGGCGCCGGTTTTGAGGCTGAAGCGCGTCAGCTTCGTTATGAAGTTCTCGAAGAGGAAGCGAGGAAGGCAGCGGCGGACGTGATCTTAACGGCTCATCATTTAGACGATCAGCTCGAAACGTTCCTTATTCAATGGATGAGAGGCTCAGGTCCTGCGGGATTAGCCGCCATGCCTCCGCTGCTTCGCAAAGACGGATGCACGATTATGCGTCCGCTGCTCGGGTTTCAAAGGACAGAACTGGAACGTTTTGCCGAAATTCGAGGTATCAAGTGGGTCGAAGATGAAAGTAATGAAGATACGAAATATCTTCGCAACGCGATTCGGCACAACATCATTCCCGAACTGGAAAAGATTCGTCCGGGATTCAAAACAGCCGCAGCCCGCAGCATAGAGCTGATAGCAGAAGCGGCAGAGACGCTTCGTGATGTCGCCGAAGACGACTTTAATCAAGCGTCTGAGAACGACGGGAAATACCTTCGTATTGACGATTTTTTAGCACTTCCTGCTGGACGCAGAGCTCGGGTTCTGAGATTGTGGCTCGACAGAGTAGGTTTTAAACCCCTGCCGAGGTCGCGTCTGCTGGAAATGATTCGCCAGATCAAAGAGACGACAAAGCAAAGTGTCTGTCTCATGTTCTCCGACGGTTTAGAAATTCGCAAATACGGGTCTCGTCTTATGGTCACCGAGCATGAAAAGCCGGAAAGCGAAGCTGAGATCATTGTCGAATGGCACGGAGAACCTGAAATTGACTTACCACAGTACAACGGGAAGCTTGTTTTTACACCGGCCGAAGAGGGCTTTAACGAAGGTTATCTGAAAGCTCAGCCGCTCTCGATTCGCCGGCGCTCCGGCGGTGAGAAAATCAAGATTCATAAATTCCGTCCCCGCAAAGCCCTCAAAATGCTCTTCCAGGAAGCAGGGATCCCTGAGTTTGAACGCAAGAACCTGCCTTTGGTTTGGCGGGGCAAAACGCTGATTTATGTGGGCGGCGTCGGCTCCGAAGTTCGCGAGCAAGTGGATGACGACGGTACGCCGCGATACAAAATTGAATTCATAAAAAATCCCGGCCTATTTTCTTAACAGACCGGGACTGGAAGAATTTCAAAAGTTTTTGTTAGTCGACGGTAAGCAGGGCTTCGGGATCATCGAACTCTGCGCCGCTGGCCTTCTCGAAAAGCTCCAGGAGAGACTGAATCGTTAGTTCCTTCTTTTGCTCTCCCTTTACGTCTACCACCACACGGCCTTCGTGCATCATGATCAGACGATTGCCGAAACGCAGAGCATCTCGCATATTGTGCGTGATCATCAGCGTGGTGAGATTGCCCTCAGAAACACGCTTCTGCGTCAGATTTAAGACTTTCTCAGCCGTTTTCGGGTCTAAGGCAGCGGTGTGTTCGTCCAGAAGTAAAAGCTTGGGCGGAACCAGAGTGGCCATCAGCAGCGTGATGGATTGTCTTTGGCCGCCGGAAAGCGTTCCGATGCGGGTTTCTAGACGGTTCTCAAGACCTAAATCCAGCTCTTTCAAAGCCTCACGGAACTCAGCCAACTGACTACTCTGAGAGCTCCACTTGAGCGATAAAGGTTTGCCACGGCGGCTTGCCATTGCGAGGTTTTCGGCTACCTGCATATCGGCAGCCGTTCCTTTCATCGGATCCTGGAAAACTCGTCCGATGTACTTGGCGCGAACATGCTCGGGCATGCGTGTGACGTCGACTCCGTCAATGAGAATGTGGCCTTTATCAGGATAAAAAACGCCTGCAATGCAGTTCATCAAAGTAGATTTGCCGGAACCGTTGGAACCGATAACGGTGACAAAGTCTCCTTCTTCGAGCGTCAGGTTCACACCGCGAAGCGCCTTTTTCTCATTCGGCGTGTTGGGGAAGAAAGTCTTATGGAGATGAGTAATCTTAAGCATCGGCTTCCTCCGAACGCTTCATGATGGCGAATTTGTTTTTGATCAAAGGCAGAGAAAGTGCGATAGCAACCAAAACAGCGGTGAACAGTTTGAGGTCGTTCGGCGGCATGCCCAGTTCCAGAACGATGGCGATCACGGCGCGGTACACCACAGAGCCGAGCACGACGGAAATCAGCCAGTTCTTAAAGCTGCGCGTTCCGAAAAGCACTTCACCGATAATGACCGACGCCAAGCCGATGACGATAGTGCCGGTACCCATACCCACGTCGGCAAAGCCGTTGCTTTGGGCAACGAGGGCGCCGGAAAGGGCGACCAAACCGTTAGAGATAAGCAGTCCGAGAATGACCATGACGTTGGTGT
Source organism: uncultured Sutterella sp. (assembly GCA_900552195.1). Taxonomy (GTDB): domain Bacteria; phylum Pseudomonadota; class Gammaproteobacteria; order Burkholderiales; family Burkholderiaceae_F; genus Parasutterella. The sequence goes on from URYO01000032.1 coordinate 8,089, forward strand.
TGATGCCTTGCGCACGGGCCATCTGAGGGTTGCAGCCGGTGGCACGAATAGCAGTACCCAGCACAGTGCCGAAGAACCAATACATGATCACACCGACTACTGTCGTTGCGATTAAACCCACAATCAGGGTAGCGACAACCGAAGAAACCCCGAAGAGATCCTCGGTCAGCGTAAAGACGGTTTCTGCGCGGAGCAGGGGGACGTTGGCTTTTCCCATGATCATGAGGTTGACGGAGTAAAGGCCGATCATGGTCAGAATGCCGGAAAGCAGTGCCGGGATCTTAAGCTTGGTGGTCAGCAGTGCGGTGACCGTACCGCCGATGCAGCCCGCGATCAGCGCAATCAGCATGGCAAACCAAACCGAGTGACCTGCGTCGATCAAGGTAGCTGCGACAGCAGCACCGAGAGGGAAGGTGCCTTCAACGGACAAGTCTGCGATATCCAGGACGCGGAAAGTAAGGAAGACGCCGAGGGCCATAATGGCCCACAGCAAGCCTTGAGAAACGGTGGATAAAACTAAATCTAACATCGAAAGAACTTTTGATTACTTAACGAGTTCGTGCTTCACATCAGCCGGGATGGTCAAGCCGAGATTCTTAACGGCGGTTTCGTTGAAAACGGTCTTGAAGTTCTTCTGATACTGGATCGGCATGGTTTCTGGCTTGGCTTTGCCTTCAAGGATATCGGCCGCCATGGTGCCTGCGATCTTGCCGAGTTCGTAGTAATCAATCGCGATAGCGGCCGTTGCTCCGCCTTTCACTTCACCGCCTTCCCCGGCAAAGACTGGCAGTTTGGCTTTTTCGGTGATTTTGATTAGAGCCGGAACAGCGGATGCAATGGTGTTGTCCGTCGGTGTATAGATAAGGTCAACCTTGCCCACTAAGCTCTGAGCAGCCTGCTGGATGTCATTAACGTTAGAGACAGTTGCTTCGCGAACGTTGAGATTGTGCTTCTTGGCTTCTTCTTTGAAGATCTGAACCTGACGTTCGGAATTGATTTCGCTGGAGGAGTACATCACACCGACGTTTTTGGCGTTCGGATAAATTTTGACGATCAGTTCCAGTAAGCTGCTGATGGGCGCCATATCGGAAGACCCGGTTACGTTGGTCCCCGGTTTGTCATTGCTCTTGACGAGCTTGGCGATTTCAAAATCGGTGACAGCGGTTGCGACGATAGGAATCTTGTTCGTGGCGTTGGCCATAGTCTGAGCCGCAGGCGTTGCAATGGCGCCGATCAAGTCAACCTTATTGCCGGTAAAACGGGTTGCGATATTGCGAAGGTTGGACTGATCCGCCTGAGCATTCTGGAAGTCAAATTTGACGTTCTTGCCCTCTACGAAACCCTTGGATGCGAGGCCGTCGACAAAGCCCTTGTTGGCAGCGTCAAGCGCCTGATGTTCGACAAGCTGAACAACACCGATGTTATATGTTTTAGCAGCAGAGGCCTGAGCAGCAGGAGTAGCCGTTTTTTTATCATCGCAGCCGGTAACGGTCAGGACTGCGGCAAGGGACGCCGCAAGAAGGCAAAGACGAGAAATTTTCATATTTGTACTCTTGTTATGCAAATTTTTATGGAAAAACGATAAATCCTATTCTATTTAAGAAAGGCAAACGAAAAATCTTTTCTCAATAAAAAATCAGACCCGAAGGTCTGATTGGCAGAAAAGAAAAGCTGAAACCGAGGCTACAGGATCTTGGAGAGGAAATCCTGAGTCCGTTTGTTCTTCGGATGAGAGAAGAATTCTTCAGGTGTGGCTTCTTCGACAATTAAGCCGCCGTCTACGAACATCACGCGGTCGCCGACTTCCTTGGCGAAGCCCATTTCGTGTGTGACCACCACCATGGTCATGCCTTCTTTTGCAAGCGACTTCATAACGTCCAAAACTTCCTTTACCATTTCCGGGTCAAGAGCGCTGGTCGGTTCATCAAAGAGCAAAGCTTTCGGGTTCATGGCTAAGGCACGGGCGATAGCAACACGCTGCTGTTGGCCGCCGGAGAGTTCATCCGGCATGGCATCGGCTTTATGTTCCAAACCGACGCGTTTGAGTAGACGCATGGCTTTTTCTTTAGCTTCTTCTTTAGATTTACCGCGGACCTGCATCGGCGCGAGCATGATGTTCTGCAGAACAGTCATGTTGGGGAACAGGTTAAATCTCTGGAAGACCATAC
>URYO01000033.1 GCA_900552195.1 uncultured Sutterella sp.
GTGCAAGGGCAGGGTAGGAATCGAGGAGAGGAAGAAAATTCATGTCAATCCACTTATTTTTATATTTCAAACTTATCCAACACTTTCTAACGAAGCAATCTAAGCTCACATAAAAGGCGTTTGTAATATTATATTTCTAAAGAATAGACAGTGTTATTGAATCGTCAGTAGGACAATCACAGACTTTTGATCCATTGCTTGCTTTTGGCTTCCTAACACGATTACATCTCAACTCCCCTGCATCCATGTTCTTGCTAAAACAAAATTCCAGTTGCCTCTACGCCCGAATAGCGCAATTAGCTTTAATACGGGCTTTAAAAATTTTTCGAGAAGGCTACAATACAAATCGTCCCCTGCGAAATTCGAGCATCGGCTGTTGTTCTTTGAACCAATACTCTAGTTTCGGGGGCTCATTGACAGAACATTAAGTTGAGCGGCACGCGCTGCTGCTCCTTGTGCCTGGCACAGGCCTCCACCCTGAACCCTCGGTTCAGGACTCAAGCCGGACGGTTTCGGCGGGAGACACGAAAACGCTCTCGAAGTTTCGAGAGCTTTTTTGTGTTCGCTGCTTTCCTCAGTCCCGTCCTTTCGAAACGCCAAAAACAAATCAAAATTAAAAAATTCAACACGTTAACTTTGGCCTTACAATACTGCAACATTCTCTTTAAAGCCTCAAGAAACGGAATCACTCCCTCGAGGCTCAACCTTAATTTAAGAAGAAAAGAATTATGTCTTTTACGATCAAACTTGCCGGCACGCCCTACGAGTTCAAGGCCGAGGCCACTGAAACCATTCTCGAAGCCGGTGACAAAGCCGGTTTTCTGCTGCCGAGCGCCTGCCGCAGCGGCGCCTGCGGTGCCTGCAAGGCTCAAGTCATTTCCGGTACCGTCGCTTTAGGCCCGCATGAGCCTTTTGCCTTGACTGAAGCCGACCAGAAACTCGGTTTGACCCTCCTTTGCCGCGCTAAGGCAACTTCCGACTGCGAAATTAAAGTTCGCGATGTCAAACTCGCTCAGAAAAAACCGGAAGGCATTCAGGCCGAAATCGTCGAGAAGACACTGCTGGATCCGACCATCATGCGCTTAGTTCTGAAACGTGCCGACGGCGGCCTCTTTGAATTCAAAGCCGGCCAAACCTATGCCGTCGAGCTTCCCGGCAACCAGAAGCGTTATTACTCCGTCGCCAGCTCTCAGAACCAGAAAGAGACCGTCGAATTCCTGATCCGCAAGGTTACGAACGGAATGTTCACCGGCATGCTCTTCTCCGACATGATCCGCGTCGGCGACAAAATGCGCCTGAAAGGACCGGAAGGCACCAGCACATTCCAGACACCAAAGGGCCGCAAAGCCGTCTTCCTCGCTACCGGTACCGGCATTGCTTCCGTCAAGAGCATTGTCTCCACACTGGTTGAGAACAATGACCTTGAAGGCCGCGAACTTTTCATTTACTGGGGCGTGCGCACCTCTCAGGAACTTGTCGTCGGAGAAATCTTCGAAGAATGGGCCGCCGCTCATCCCCAGATCCATTACACCGGCGTCGTTTCCCGTGAAGACACATGGCCCGGCGCCAAAGGTCACGTTCAGACCTTCGCCGCTGCCGACAACGGCGACATGACCAATATGGACGCTTACCTCTGCGGAAGCAACTCCATGATTAAAGCCGCAGTGAACTATTTAACAGCTCGCTGCGGCCTTCGTGAAGATCACATCTTCATGGACAACTTCGGTTTCTAAGCTTTTCGACGGCAGGCCCAAATCCAAAGGCCTGCTCCGATAATGATCATCGGCAGAGAAAGCCACTGGCCTCTGGAAAGATCCAAGGCCTGAAGACCTAAGTAGCTATCCGGCTCGCGGAAGAATTCCACAACAAAACGAGCCAGCCCGTAACCGAATAAGAAGAGACCCGAGACTGCACCTGCGGGTCTCTTCTTTATTGAGTAAATCCAAACGACGAGGAACAGTACCAGTCCTTCCAAAGTTGCTTCATAGAGCTGAGAAGGGTGGCGCGGAACGCCGTCTCCTGCCTGCGGGAAAATCATGCTCCAGGGCAAGTCGGCCGAGGCGACCCTTCCCCAAAGTTCTCCGTTAATAAAGTTTCCGACTCGACCGAAGAAAAATCCGAGCGGTACCAGCGGGGCAACAAAGTCGCCGACCGCAAGAATGGATTTCTTGTTTCTCCAGGCAAAATAAAAGAGCGCGAGGATAACACCGATAAAGCCGCCGTGCGCGCTCATACCGCCCTGCCACACGGCGAGGATTTCAAGCGGATGAGTCAGGTAGTATTCCGGCTGGTAAAGCAGAACAAAGCCCAGACGGCCGCCGACGATCACGCCGACCATACCGACAAAGAGCAAATCTTCAAGATTCGTCTTGGTTATTCCTCTCCACTCCTGACGGCAGCGATAAAGACCCAGAAGATAAAAAAGCGTGAAGCCGATAAGATACATCAGACCGTACCAATGCACGGCCAATGGTCCCACCTGAACGGCAATCGGATCAAACTGAGGATGAACCAGCATTCTTTAGGCCTCGTATTCAGAACGGAGGTTCTCGACGTAACCTTCAACGTCCTCCAGAATTTCTAAACCATGCTCATCAGCGCCGGCTCGGGCTTCCTCGAGCTCTTCGTAGAACTGAGTAAACGTTCTGGAGCCGCCCAAGCCTTTGACGAGCTTGTTGTATTTGTGAAGACGCCACAGTCTTTCAGTTTCAGGAGTGAGTGCATACTCAGGGTAGTTGCGGCCCATGAAATACAATGTCAGCTCGGCTAAATCTTCTCGATCAAACTCAAGTCGATCAAAAGCATCGGCCATCTCTCCCGGAGACAAAGATCTAAAAGTTTCCAACTTCTTCGCATCAGAAAAACTCAAGAAACCGCCGCTGTAAAGGGCTTCTTCAGGAATGTCTTGGGCGTGCCCATCAGTCGCGCTGTCTGCAAGCGCCATAAAGAGTGAACAGAGTTCTTCAAGGCGATCTGCGAAAGTAAGGATCTTCGATGCATTCTCAGAATAATAACTTGCAGGCTGTTCAAATAAGCCTCGTCCGTTCTTGGTGATCCAAGCTGACATGCCTTTCATTAGGAAAGGCTGCTTTTTCGTTTTAATCCGCACGAAAGGCAACGGTTTAACGCCCATCGCTTTTTGCTCACGCGTCACGAAGGACCGTTCAATCATGTCTTTTTCCGTGATGGCCCACATTTCGCTCGGATCAGCAGAAAGGTCCCAGCAAATCCATTCGTTTCGAACGCACGGATTTTCAAAAAGCGGCATCACCGGTCTTAGACCTCTACGGTGATGAAGACTGTAACGATCGACGTATAGAAGCGGACGTCTTTCATTCAAAATCTCAACAATTTTGTTTGGATTGTTGATTAGGAGGGCATATTTCCACAAACGGGGGTTCTTGCTAGCGATCAATTTAGCTAGCTGCATGGTCACAAAAGCATCTGAGCTGGCATCATGCGCATGCTGATGATTAAGTCGATTGGCTGGAGCTAAACGGTCCAACCTGAAACTAACCGTACCATTCTCTTTGGTCGGCCACTTCAAGAGTTGAGGTGCTAATGCATAGACAGCAATCACTAACAGAAAAACATCGAAGCGCCCCCGCCCTTCCCCGTACTCGGTATCGTAGGCCGGCAAGAGATTGCGCCAGAACATGAAGCGCGTCATCTCATCGTCGTAATTGCGATTGTTGTAGCCGATCGCAATCGTGCCGGGTTTGCGCATTTCATCTCGGATGACTTTAGCGAAATCTGCTTCTACTAGAGCATTCTCTTCTTCCATGAGCGACATCGGCGTAATGCCCGTCACCAAAGAAGACCCGGGAGACGGAATGTAGTCGTCCGCAAGTTGGGCATATAGCACTGTGTTTTGACCGATGATTTTGAAATCTGTATCGGTCCGGAAAGAGCCGTATTGCACAGGACGATCCTTACGGGCGTCAGTTCCGAAAGATTCGTAGTCGTACCAAAGGTAACTTGTTGAATTGTTGACGGTATCGGTCATGGACTTTTCGCTAAATTAGGTAGGCCAATATTACAAGAAACCGCCGTTAACCGACACGTTCGCGGGTGCCGTAAAGCGTAAAAAGACGAAAGCCGGCGTTTCTGCCGGCTCACACTCTGGAAAAGCTTAACTTACATCGCCAAGTAGGCTTGTCTGATCATGTAGAGGCAGACGAAGCACAGCAGGCAGGCAAAGATCTTCTTAAGCGGTTTCGTGTCGATAGAGTGAGCAACCTTAGCGCCAAGCGGTGCAAAGAGCACACTGGTAATCGCAACGGAGAACAAAGCCGGAATACAGATGTAGCCCAGATCAATCGGCCAGGGCGGCAAGCCGGATACGTTCCAGCCGCTGATGATGTAGCCGATAGTGCCGAAGAGCGCAATCGGGAAGCCGAAAGCTGCACTTGTAGCCACAGCGTTCTGCATTTTGACGTTGCACCAAACCATCCAGGGAACGGAGATGAATCCGCCGCCGGCGCCCACAAGGGCGGACAGAATTCCGATTGCGATACCCATGAAGAACTTGCCCATCGTTCCCGGTAAGTTGCGGTCCGGACGCGGAGATTTGTTCAGGAACATCTTGAACGCAGAAAATCCGACGAAACCGGCGAAAATCAAAGACAGCCAGAATGTCGGCAGCCAGCCTGCGATCTGTGCACCGACAACCGCACCGACCAAAATACCAGGGGCCACAGAAGCCACGACATTCCAGAGAACGGCGCCTCGTTTATGGTGTGCTCTGACAGAAGAAAGCGAGGTAAAAGCGATCGTTGCCAATGATGTCGCAATGGCCACGTGAACGATGTGATCGTGCGGAATCAAACTCGACGGGATCAGCATAATCAGGAACGGTGTAATGATCATGCCGCCGCCGATACCCAAAAGGCCTGCCATAAATCCCGTAAAGCAGCCTAGTAAAGCCATAAGGCCGATTGTCGTGAGTGCCACTTAATCCTCTTAGTTGGTTTGAGATTTTGAAAATTTGAATAAGAAAAATCTTAGCGCTTATCCGCGTTTTTTAACGGCTTTTCGCTGGAAGTGGCGTAAATACTAGGTTTGCGGGACAAGGTAGGGCTGAAGGGTTTTCCACTCGTCTTCATTCACAGGCGTGATCGACAGGCGATGTCCCTGTTTATGGACGCGCATTCCCTCCCAGCGGGGAGGCGTTCGAAGCTCTGCGATGGAAACCAGTCTGACCTTTTGCAGTACGCGAACATCGACCTGAACCCAGCGCGGTTTTTCCTGAGTGCTCTTAGCATCGAAGTATCCGGAAGTTTCTTCAAACTGTGTCGGATCCGGATAAGGTTCGGAAGCTATCTCACCAATGCCGACGATCCCGGGCTGAGCGCAGGAAGAATGATAGAAAAGAACCGGATCTCCGATCTTGCAAAGATCTCTCATGAAGTTGCGGGCCTGGTAATTACGGACGCCGAACCACCCGACTTTGCAGCCGTCCATCTGCAGGACGTCATCAACGGAAACTTCGCTTGGCTCCGACTTCATCAGCCATGCATAGTGCTCAAAACCTGCCATAATTTGTTTACCTCTATTTACTGAGAAGCTCCTTATATCATGTCTTCAGACTCAGTCCAACTTTGTTTGTCCCGCAAGACCGGAGAAATGCTTCACAGGCTCCGTGCCAACCGTCCTCTCGTTCACTGCATTACCAATGAAGTCGTGCAGGAATTTACGGCTAATGTTCTGCTTGCCGCAGGAGCCTCCCCCGCGATGGTTGTGGGCGAAGGCGAAGCCGAATATTTCGCAGGCATCGCCTCTGCACTCTCCGTAAACGTGGGAACCCCCTACGAAGCCCGCATCGAAACCATGAAGAAGGCCATTCGCGGAGCTCTTGCCGCAGGAAAACCATGGGTACTCGATCCTGTTGCAGCCGGCGGCATTCCCTGGCGTGACAAAGTCATTTTTGAACTCTTAGAAATGCAGCCGACGGCTGTCCGAGGCAACGCTTCCGAGATCCGCTTTTTAGCCGGAGTAGGTACGGGCGGGAAAGGCGTGGATAGTTTGGATGACTCTTCTTCTGCCATTGAAGCCGCTAAAACCTTAGCTCGAAAGTACAAAACATTTGTTGTCGTGACCGGATTGAAGGACTACGCAACAGACGGTGAACGCGTGCTTTGCGCCGTCGGGGGCAGTGAAATGATGACGTTGGTCGTCGGAACCGGCTGCTCACTTTCTGCACTGCTCGCCGCCTTCCTCGGGGGAGCTGAACGCTCGATTGAAGCATGCATTGCATGCTGTGACTACGTAAACTACGCCAACGATACCGCTTCCACTCGCTCAAGCGGTCCGGGATCCTTCCATTTTCAATATTTGGATGCCCTCTATCAAATCCGTCCTGAGGACTTCAGAAAATGAAATCCGGCAAGAAATTAGATCTTTCTCTTTACCTTGTCCTGGATGCCAACCTTTGCAAAACGCCTGAAGGAATGGCTGAGACAGCAAGAAAGGCCGTAGAAGGCGGATGTACCGTTGTGCAACTTCGCGCGCCGGAGTGGAAAAAGAAAAAACAGCTTCGAGCTGCCTTTCTTCTCAAAGAGCTCCTCAAAGACACGAATGTGCTTTTCATTGTGGATGATCACATTGATATCGCTTTGCTCAGCGGTGCCGACGGTGTTCACGTCGGACAGGAAGACATCGATCCTAAGTACGTCAGACAGCTTTTAGGGCCTGATGCAGTGATCGGTTTATCTGTCGGCAGTATTAAAGAATTAAACACGATCGGACCTGATGTGGATTACATCGGAATCGGCCCGGTGTTCTCTACCAAAACGAAGGTCGATGCGGGCGCAGCTGTTGGCTTAGGCCTGCTTGAGTATATTTCTAAAGAAGCGGGGCTCCCAAACGTTGCCATCGGCGGCATCAATCAAAGCAATGCCGCAGACTGCATTCGTCACGGAGCCGACGGAGTCGCAGTCGTTTCAGCAATTTGCGGCGCGGAAGATCCGAAAGCTGCCGCAGCTGCCATCAAGAAAGCCGTTAACGACGCGCTTTCGATTTAGATTTTCCGGCCGTACTCGCGGATTCGGGTGCAGCCTTTCTATTTGTCCATTTCATCAGCCCGAAGAGCGCGAGCAGGATCACAAGCCAAGCACCGATAAACATAAACACCATCTGCGTGCTGGCTTTTCTTGACTGGCCCTGAACAAATAAACCGTAGCTCTGTTTTGCCTCTTCCAATGAGGAAGCACAGATAAGGGGATTCTTAGCCGGTTCAAATACTTCTTTCGTCACGGTTTGGGGCGTCTTGCCGTCGCCGGTGACGCCGATCTTGGAGCAGTAGCCCGCCAGACTCTTATGGCCGGCCTTCTCGACATAAGTCCAGTCCGCCTGCGCTAATTTTTCTCCTCTGGAAAACGCAAAGGTCGTGTCCCAGATGCAATAGAAAGCGCAAATTAAAAGCGTTACCAGAAACCAAAGCTGCCAGCGGATTTTCATATGGATCAGATTCAAACGGAAAAGAAGTGTTACTTACTCAGAACGGCTGCACAAGTCTAAGTCAAACCGTTCTTCTATGTACTATGCCGACAACATACGAAACAATTTCGGAGCAAAACAATGAACTTAAAAATGAAGCACCTGATGACCGCTTTGATCGCCTCTGCTGCCGTCGGACAAGCCGTCCATGCACAGGAGGCATCGTCCGCAGTCGCACAAGACACCAAGCAAGTTGAGCAAGCCGCTGACGGCATGGCAAACAAAGTCGCAGGCTGGCTCGATAAGTTATCCGATTCCGTCAGAACGCTCGGCGAAAAAAGCGAAGAGTGGTCTAAAGACGCTGCTACGTACAAAGACCAGCTCAAAGAGCAGTGGCCTTCTATCAAAGAGCAGTTTAATCAGAAACTCAGCGAAGGCATGGAGAAAGGTCAGCAATCCAGAGAAGCTGTTTCAAAATGGCTGGATGACACTTTCTCTCAGGAGCGCATCAACAAAGCCGAAGAGTGGATGACCAACTTCAAAAACGGCGTAACGGATAACGTTGTCGACCCGTTGGTACCTTACCTTTTGGCCATGCGTTATCCCAATCCCATGGACGAATGGAACCAGGGCTATCGTCGTGAATATCCGGTCTCCATTAAAGGCATGGATCGTCCGCTTCAGGTCACATTGCCGCTCTCTTGGAATCTTTCTCAGAACCTGCAGCTCGGTCAGAATGAATTCATGAGCTGGCGCAGTGAATCCGGCACCGGCCAATATGTGGTCGCTTTAATTGAAACTCCGACCGGAGCAACCGTTGACAGCATTGTTGCGGGCCTTCAGAAAGCCCGTCCCGACGCCGTAACAGAAAAACTCCCGAATTCTCAGATCGTTCGCGTTTACTTTCCTGCTAAAACCGATACAGAGAATGCCGTTTATTACTACGCCGTTCCGACAGGAGATCAGGTCTTCACAGTCTGCGGAGAAGTCTTGCGCGGCAAGAATGAAAAGACCGAAGCTCTGAATCAAAGACTTCAGGCAGAAAGCAATTTCTTTAACGTCATGGCGTCCAATATCTTTGTGAAACCTGCGTCTTAATCAGAACGTATTTTTCTTCGAAAGCCTGAGACAAACCTCGGGCTTTTTCTTTGCCGAATTTTCCTGGTTTTGTTCTCGTTGGAAGGACTTGCCTCGAATTAAAATGATGCCATTCCGAAATTCTCAATTCCTCACATACACACTCCTTCCTTCAGCGGGAATCAGTGTTCAGGAGAAAACATGGCTGAAATTGTTACGACGTCCATTAAGTCTCTTCCGCTTGTCTATCGCGGCAAAGTCCGTGACAGCTACGCTGTCGGCGATGACAAACTTCTTATTGTCGCTTCCGACCGTATCTCTGCTTTTGACGTCATCCTCGGCGATCCGATCCCCAAGAAAGGCAAAATTCTGACGGCTTTGACGGACTTCTGGTTCAAAGAACTCGACGGAATCGTCCCGAATCATCTGACGGGCATTGATCCCGAATCCGTAGTTGCTCCCGAAGAACGCGATCAGGTTAAGGGACGCGCCGTCGTTGCCAAACGCCTGAAACCGATTCTCGTCGAATGCGTAGCCCGCGGCTACCTCTCCGGCAGCGCCTGGAAGGAATATCAGACCACCGGCCAGATCTGCGGCGTCAAACTCCCCGCCGGTCTGAAACAGAGCGAAAAGCTGCCTGAACCGATCTTCACACCGGCCGGAAAAGCTGAAGCCGGCCATCACGACGAAAACATCACTTATGAAGATGTCGTCAAACAGTACGGCGAAGACACCGCTTCCAAGCTCCGTGACTACACACTGGCTCTTTACAAGAAAGCCGCTGAATATGCCGCCTCCAAGGGCATCATCATCGCCGACACCAAGTTTGAATTCGGTCTGGACGACAACGGCACAGTCGTTTTAATGGACGAAATCCTGACTCCGGACAGCTCTCGCTTCTGGCCCGCCGACGAATATAAAGTCGGTCAGTCGGAACCGAGCTTTGATAAACAATTCATCCGTGACTGGCTTGAAAGCCAGCCCTGGAACAAGAAAGCTCCGGCGCCCAAGATCCCGCAGGATGTGTTGGATAAGACCAGCAGCAAATACGAAGAAGCTCTGATCCGTCTGACAGGCAAAGGCGTTACCGCCTAAAATTCCCCTAACGAAACACAGAACGCGCCGCTTGCGGCGCGTTTCGATTAACAGAAATCCAACAGGAATCTCAAGATGCAAGAAAATAAACCGGTTGTCGCCATTTTGATGGGATCCAATTCTGACTGGGACGTCATGAAAAACGCTGCTGAAATGCTCCAGTCTTTTGATGTTCCGTTCGAGGCCAAAGTCGTCTCCGCACACAGAATGCCGGACGAAATGTTCGAATACGCCGAAACTGCCCGCGACCGCGGCATCCGTGTGATTATTGCCGGCGCCGGCGGTGCTGCTCACCTTCCCGGCATGCTCGCTGCTAAGACAACGCTGCCCGTCTGCGGTGTTCCCGTCCCGAGCCGCTACCTGAAGGGCCAGGATTCTCTGTATTCCATCGTTCAGATGCCTAAAGGCGTCCCGGTCGCAACTTTTGCCATCGGAGAGGCCGGCGCTGCTAACGCTGCACTTTATGCCGTCCAGATTTTGGGTACGACGGATGCCGTTTTGGCAGATAAGCTTGCGGCTTTCCGCAAAGCGAACTCAATGCCCCGGACAGCCATCTGTGAGCTGAAAATATCAGCTGTTGCAACCAGTTTTCCCGTAGAAA
>URYO01000034.1 GCA_900552195.1 uncultured Sutterella sp.
CCTGCGAAGGTTCGTTTTTTACCGGGCGAAGGCAAACCGAAAGAATTTGCCGACCGTTCCTTATCGCCGGCCCAGTGGGAAGAGATTAAGACCCATCTTGCTCAGCTGCCGCTTGACCTTGTCCGTATGCGCCTCGAGGTGCTTTTTGTCCTAGGAAAAGAACTCGGCATGCGCGCGAGCGAAATGATCAACGCGCGCTGCGGCTGGATTGAATACTCGCGTTTCGGAGATGAAGAAACCGTTGTCATTGATATCGTCGGGAAAGGTGACAAACAAAGACGCCTGCCGCTGTCTTCCGAGCAGGTCGACAAGATTTCTCGTTATCTCGCCGCCAGAAAACGCCCTCCGCTTTTTGAACCTACTGGAAAAGATGTGCCTCTGATTGCGAGCTTCCGCATCGGCAATAAAGGCGCAGATAAAGAAGGTTTATCGCGATCCGGGCTCTATATCGTCCTGCACACCTTCCTAGAGGAAGTAGCCAACGACGTCCGAAAGAAAAATCCGCGCGACGCCGCTAAGCTCCTCGGAAGTTCTCTGCACTGGCTGCGCCATACCTTTGCGGTCGCCAGCCTGGAGGTGATGCCGGTGAACGTCGTTCAAACAGCCATGGGACATGCATCTGTGAACACAACTACCAGGTACATCTCTCCCGACCAGACAGAAGTCCTGGAAGGTTTTAAGAAGCTTAAATCCTAATTTTTTCCAGCGTCAGCAAGCGTCTTAGCCCACGTGATGAACAGATCCTGAAGAACGAGACGTTTGCTCAAAGGATGATCCTTGCTGCGGTTAGCCTGCATCAGCGTCTGGTTAAAACGAACCAGCTTCTGAAAATCCGTGCCCTTCACCTGACGTTTGTAAGCTTCAATGTGTTCCGGAAAATACCTCGGCTCGGCGCCCGAGAGTACCGCCATCAGATCCCAATACCATCGCTGCATGATAGAAACGACAGGTCCCACCGGTATATCCTTTTGAAAGGCTGACAGCACTTGAACACTGGACAACGCAGGACCTAAGGCAAGCATTTCCAGATACTTGGCTTCGTCTTTTTTATCCAGTGTGAGGTTGGGGTCAGCCTCATGAATCAGAAGCGGTCTGCCGCTTAAACGCGTGAGCTCTCCTTCAGGATTTCGGACCTTCTGAGACTTGAGGTAAGCAATGCCCTGCTCCCGCGTCGGAGGTGTGCAGCGAACCAACTGGCAGCGGGAACGGATCGTCGGAAGAATTGAGTTAATGTCGTCGGCAACCAGAATAAGTACCGCGCCTTCAGGCGGCTCTTCCAGTGTCTTAAGCAGTGCCGAACTTTGGTCGCCCGACATAGAGTCGGCCGGATAAATAACGACGGCTCTGTGACCCGCACGATGGGCGGTCACGGAGAGATATTCACCGATACCTCGAACCTGCTCAATCAGAATTTGTTTGGACAGGCTTTTTCCTTTCGGAATTTCTCCGAACTTACCGTTCCAAGGTTCGGGGTGAAGCGCTGCCTCAGTTTCGCTTAAGACGTAGCGAAGGTCGGGATGGTTTCCGCTGAAAATAAGTTTGCACTCTTCGCAAATGCCGCAAGGCGCGCCGTCTACAGGGTGCTGACACACTACAGCTGCGGCAAAGCGCGAAGCCAGTTCAAACACGCCGCATCCTCGCGGACCGTAAATCAAAATGCCTCCGGGAAGTTTATTGAGCATCTTGGCCAAGACTTCCGCCGGCCGCTCAAGCCACGGATACGGGGCTAAACCCATGTCTCAACCTCCTTGAGCACTCGTGCGGAGACTTCTTCCGGCGTTCCCTGAGCATCAATGACGACGCATCGCTCGGGTTCTCTCTTTGCGATTTCCAGATAGCCTTGACGCACTCTTCGATGAAAGTCAGCATCTTCCTGTTCGAATCGATCCAGTTTGCGGAACAAACGGGCCGCTGCAACTTCGGTGGGCAAGTCAAAGATGACGGTTTTATCCGGTTTGATATCCGGATGCACGAAGTTGGCGAGTATCTCAATTTCTTCCAGACTTCGACCGCGGCCGTAGCCTTGATAGGCAACGGAAGCATCCGTGAAGCGGTCGCAGAGAACCCATTTACCAGCTTCTAACGCCGGACGAATGATTTTTGCGAGATTTTCCTGACGCGCAGCAAACATTAGCAGGAGTTCACACTTTGCAGTCATCGGCTCATTTAACAGAAGCTCGCGGATCTTCTCTGCGCTTTCCGTACCGCCCGGCTCTCGGGTTCTCACAAAATCGATGCCCTTCTCTTTGAGCGCATTGGCGATCACTTCGAACTGAGTGCTTTTGCCGGCGCCGTCAACGCCTTCAACCGTAATAAATTTCCCGCGTTCTGTCATTGTTTAAAGTCCCTGGCTTCTGAGATATTTCTGCACGGCCGCATTATGCTCTTTGAGTGTCTTAGAGAATTTAGTCTGGCCGCTCTTGCCCATGGCCACAAAGTATAAATAACCCGTATCAGCCGGGTGTGCGGCTGCTTCAATCGCGGCTAAGCCGGGGTTGCAGATCGGCGTCGGGGGAAGACCCGGACGCGTGTACGTGTTATACGGATGGTCGGTTCTCAAGTGTTTCTTGGTGATTTTGCCGTCAAAGTTTTCGATTCCGTAAGTTACCGTCGGGTCAGTCTGAAGCAGCATGCCGCGTTTCAAGCGGTTGTTAAAGACACTGGAAACTAAGGCGCGATCGGAGTTCTGACCGGTTTCTTTTTCAATAATGCTGGCGAGGATCAATAGTTCATAGGGAGATTTAACGGCAACATTCGGGGAACGTGTTTCCCAAGCCTTGCTAATGCGTTCCTGCTGCTCGCGGTAAGCGCGTCTTAACACCAGCGTATCGGGAGAACCTTTAGCAAATACAAATGTATCTGTAGCGAACTGACCCTCCGGGTGTGTGCCTTCCGGCGCGTGGACGACGGACATGACTGTTTTGAGGTCAAGATCGGGGTCTGCGTGATCTAAATCTTCGGAATTTTTAATGCGCGCCAAAAACTTTGCGGTCTCTGTACCCTCAACCAGCGTGAACTTGCTCATGATCACGTCGCCTGAGGAGAACTTATCGACGATCTCTCGGATCGTGGATGGGTTCGGGATTCGGTAGTAACCCACATGAACCGATTTATCCTGATCATAAAAAGAGAATGCTCGGGTAAGGATTGACGGATCAACATCCGCCCCGGCTTGCTTGAGCGAGTTGGCAATTGAGCGGATCGTACTGCCCTTGTCTACTTTAATCACGACCTCCGGAGGGTTTCCTTCAAAAGGCACCGGCCGCACGTTTACGTAATAGTAAGCACCGCCGAGAAGGCCGAAAGCCAGCAAGGCCACAAGGCCGCAGGCGGCTAGCAGTTTGACCACAAATCTCATACTGACACGCTATCGAATTAACACAACTCAAACAGCATGATAGCGACAATTTGAGGTTTGTCTGCTCACTTTGTCGAGGCTATCGGTCGGAATTGTTTTCGATCTGTTAATTTATCAACATGTTTTGATTAAGGAGTAATGCACAAATGAGCATGCTTGAACTAAATTCCTGGACATTCAGCGAAGAACAAGATTTTGTATTTGTCGCTGTTCGCGGCGAAGACGCTGAAAACTTTCTCCAAGGAATGCTGACCCAGAATGTAAAGACAATGGGACCGACAGACGCTCGCTGGACGGCTGCTTGCAACCACCAAGGACGTACCGCCGCTACCTCTTTAATCGTCAGAATTCCGAACGGCTTCGGAATGCTTATGCCGAAATCCATTGCTCAGGACGAAGTTGATCGTCTGAGCAAGTTCATTTTGAGAAGCAAAGTCGAAATCGAAATTCTTCCCGAACCGATCACCTATTTCTGCTCCGACGATGCCAAGGCTATCGACCGTCCGTGCCCGGCCCTTCCGCGCGAACCGATGCAGGCCTTGGTCGGTGATTCCGTTATCGTTGTTCGTCTTCCCTCCAATGACGCACAGGGAATGCACGGCAAATTCGTGGCTATCGGCAAGATCCCTGATGACATGTACGCTCCGATCAAAGCCCACAACCGCCTGGCTCGCTCGCTGATGGAAGAAGGTATTGCTTTAATCGAGAAACCCGAATCTCTCGAATGGCTGCCGCAGGCACTGAATATGGACTTGATCGGCGGTATTGCCTTTAACAAAGGCTGCTACACCGGTCAGGAAATCGTCTCCAAGACTGAAAACCTCGGCAAGGTAAAACGCCGTATGTTCTTAGGCGTAGCCAGAGGAGTTAAAGGTCTTGACGAAGGCACGGAAGTCTTCATGGAAAACGAACCGATGGGACGTGTGGTTCAGTGCGACGGCGAACATTTCCTGTTCGTGCTGACTTATGAATACATGGATTCCGAACTGTATGTTAAGGATGTACCGGTAGAAATCCTGCCGCTTCCTTATGAAGTCACGGTTCCTGCCAGCGTGATCTAATTTAAACGCTTTTCTCTAAAAGACCGGAGCCTGCGAGCTCCGGTTTTTGTTGTCCTTTTCCTTTGGCAAAATTTCTCCGCCGCTTGTCGCACAACGCTTTCTCCTCCTTGATTAGAATGAAGGATTCTTGAATGCGTTTTACGGAGCGGAGATGCCGATCTCAAAATCGACGGAAAAAATATGGAAGCGATTAAATCGCGACCTGACCGGCAAACCCTCCTACCGGGCCAATAAAACCGGCTCTTCTCGGCGATTTATTCCCAAAGAACGCTGCGCCAATCCCGACACCGTCAGGTTTATCACAGAACTTCTGTCCTCTGAAGGTAAAGCCTCTCTTCAAAACACCATCTACACGCTGAGCTGTATGCTTTTGGATCGCTCCGACTGTGATGGAAAACTCGTCGAAAGCTTCAAAACCGAATACGGCCGCACGCATACTTTCGAACAGCAATTAGCGCAGCTAGAGCTTCCCGAAGACTTTGATCTTCTCGGTACGGCCTATCAGTCTTTTCTTACCGAAGGCGTCAAGAACTCCACAGGATCCTACTACACGGTACGATCTGTAGCTCAAGAGCTGCTGGATTCTTTAGGTGCAAAACAAGGGGCAACTTTCCTTGATCCCTGCTGCGGCAGCGGCACCTTTTTGATGCTCGCTCAAGCTATGGGATTAAAAGTCAGCGGCGTAGACAGCGATCCGATTGCCGCTATGATTGCTAAAGCAAATCTGATCCGGTCGGGTGCAAAAGAATACCCGGATGTCCGCGTCACGGACTTCGTCAGCCGTTGGAAAAGCGAAAGAAGACGTTTTGACTTTGCGGCCACGAATCCGCCGTGGAGCTCAAAAACTAAAAACGTTTACGCCGATGTCTCGAGCTTTTTCTTCATGAAAACGCTTTCGCTCCTTAAATCCGGCGGTAAACTTGCCTTCCTGATGCCGATTTCGATGCTGAACATTGCTTCGCACCGGCTTTTCAGAGAGCAATTGTTTAGCGACTGCCGTCTTCTTGAGATCCGTAAGTTCGACACGAAATTCAGCGGTGTTCAAACCGACTTTGTATCTATCCTCGCAGAGAAAGCAAAACCCGCGGAAACGTTCAGGATGATTGGGACCGGGGAAGTCCGAGAAATTCCGCTTTCGCTTTTCCAACTCACGGAGCAAAAGACGATTTTCAGCGTGACGGAACCGGAAGTAGAAATTATTTATAAGATCCTTTCCAAAGGAGAGCTTTCTTTAGCCGACAGCAAATGGGCGCTGGGCATTGTGACGGGGAACAATAAAAAGCATTTAAAAGAGCTGCCGGGACAAGGTCTTGAACCGATCTACACAGGTAAAGAGATTCGCCCGTTTTACATCGACAAGCCCCGGTATTTTGTTCACTTCGATCGCGCTGCGTTCCAGCAGACGGCGCCGGACGAAATTTATAGAACAGCTCCAAAGATCATCTACCGCTTTATCTCCAATCATCTCGTCTTTGCGGCAGAAAGAAGCGGAGCGCTGGTGCTCAACAGTGCAAACATCCTTATTCCGAACGTTCCGGAGCTTTCTTTTGAAGCCCTGCTCGCTCTTTTAAACAGCAAGGTCTACTCTTTTGTCTACCAAGTCTTGTTTGGTCAAATCAAAGTGCTTCGCAGCAACCTTTTGCAGCTGAAGTTCCCGCGAATCTCTTCAGAGCAGGATGACGAACTTAAAGCGCTGGTATATGCGGCGGAGGCAAAGCTCACCGATGATATCGAAGAAGAAATTAACCGTGCCGTTTTCAACATATACGGTTTGGATGACGATGAGATCTCCGTTATCCGCAAAAGATTAGAGGCCTAGAGCCTGCTAAGTCCGTAAAAAGCGCCGGTTCGATTACCATAAGAAATCGAGATTCCGGCGCCGAGGTTTGCATGGCTTCAGTTAGGCAGAAAGTTGCAGCAGTTCCAAAATTTCTTCCTTCGAAAGCTTCTTAGCGACATCGCTGCCTTCAAGCAATGCGTCGGCAAGATTCTTCTTCGTCTTGTGCAGTTCGAGAATTTTCTGCTCCACTGTCGTTTCCGAAATCAGCTTGTAGATCGTCACAGGACGCTTCTGTCCGATTCGGTAAACGCGGTCGGAAGCTTGATCCTCAACTGCAGGATTCCACCATGGATCAAGATGGATCACATAGTCGGCTGCCGTCAAATTAAGGCCGGTACCCCCAGCCTTCAGACTGATCAGGAACAACGGCATGTCGCCGTTTTGGAAGGTTCCCACAAGTTTCTTGCGCTGGGCCGCTGGAACTGAACCGTCCAAGTAGAGGTATTCGATGCCGGCTTTGTCCAACGCCTGACGAACCAATGCAAGGAAGGAAGTAAATTGGCTGAACACCAGAGCACGATGCTTGTTTTCTTTCAGCTCGCGAACCAGCTCCAGGAACACTCGGATCTTGGAGGACGGAATTGTCAGATGTTTGTCGACAAGTTCCGGGCTGCAGGCAGCCTGACGGAGCTTCGTCAGCGCCATTAAAGCTTCAATCGGATTGATCTTTTCAGACTGGAGACCGGAAAGCGTTCTTGTACGAATATTTTCATAGATCGCCAGTTCTTCTTCGGAAAGTTCGACCGGAACGATCAGTTCGGTTTTCTCCGGCAGCTCATCGAGCACTTCCGCCTTCGTGCGACGAAGGATAAACGGGCTGATCAGCTGTTTGAGCAAATGCTGTTTTTCTTTGTCCTTCTTCTTTTCGATCGGAAGAATGAAGCGGTCGCCGAACTGCTGATAGGAACCTAAGTAGCCGGGGTTAGCGAATTCAAACAGATTCCAAATTTCCGAGAGATCGTTTTGAATCGGCGTACCGGACAAGAGGATTCGGCCTTGAGCGTTGATCTTCATCACCGAATGAGAAGTCTGTGTGGCTTTATTCTTGATTGCATGTGCTTCGTCTAAAACCGCCAGATTCCATTCAACCTTACTTAGCGCTTCGATCTCGGTATTGAGTACACCGTACGTGCACAAAATGACATCGTAGTCTTTGAGGTTTTTGAGAATCTCTTCTCGGTTGCCGCTGTTAAAGTCAGCAAATCTCAGACCCGGCGCAAACCGCACCATCTCCGACTTCCAGTTGTAGAGCACAGCGGTCGGGACCACGAGTAAGGACGGCCCGAGAATTTTCCTTCCAAGCAGAACAGCAATCGCCTGCACCGTCTTGCCTAAACCCATATCGTCTGCCAATATACCGCCGGCGCCCCAAGTGCAAAGCCGCATGAGCCACTCAAAGCCTTCTCTTTGGTATTGACGAAGCTGTGCCTCAAGACCTGAAGGGATAAAGAACTCAATCTCCTGAGCTTTCAGAATTCGTTCCTGCAGGTTCTCGTAGCTCTTGTCGCCCGTGACTTCGGAACCGTTTTCTTTAAGTGCTTCCAGCGCGGTACCGCTGAATTTGGAAATCAACAGTTCATCCTTCTTCTTAGAAGAAACATCCTCAAGAATCTCTAACTGTCTCAGCAGTTTGTTCGTGATGAGAACGTATTCCGATCCTTCCAAATGGATAAAGTTGCCGACGCGGTCTTTGAGCTTATCTAGGATTTGATTGATCTTGAGCTGAGTTTTGCCGTCAATGGAAACCGTGCCGTCCAAAGAGAACCAGCGGTCAACACTGTTCACCTTGAGCCTCAGATCCGGGAAGCTGATCGGAGCGCGCCTAACCGTCAGCTTGGCGCCTTCCGGCCACTCGATGTCCGCGATCTTTGAGGCTTCCCGCAGTGTCTCCATGAATTCCAGACACCTCATCGTGTCCAGCGTCCAAAGACGATCTCCGCCCTGCCACGCTGAAAACTCTTCTAACTTCTCGCTCATCTGCTCCCAGTTAGCCTTTTCTGCCTTGAGGTCACGCAAAATTCTCATCGGTTTGCGTTTAACCAATGCGGCCAAGGTGTCAAGTCCTTCGCCCGGGGCTACGGTCAATTCACAGCCTTCCGCCGGACGCACAAAAGCTCTGACGTTAAATTCGGTCGCTGAGGAATCGGGAATAATCTGGAAGGTAATTTTGCTTGAAGCTTTGAGCGCTTCAAGACCGGAAGAAGATTTCAGCAGTTCTGAGGAAACAGGAATTTCGCCGCTGATGTTCTCCAGAATCTCTGCAAGCTTGCTCTTAGCTTCACCCGGGAGTTTTCGAATGTTGTTCAGCAGTTCCAGAACTTTGTATTCTTTGTCGGTTATCTTATAGATAGTCAGGATACTTCCGTCTAATTTAAAAGCGTAGTGCGGATCCGTTCTTAAATTTTTTGCAAAGTCAATATTCGTCGTTGTTTCATAACTTCCGCTGCCGTCCTTTTTGACTTCGATACGAAGGCGATCTCGATGAATTTCTAAAGGAAATTCCGGTTCAAGTATCAGAAAAGTCCTGCCTGTATCGGCAAGTTCATAAAGAACCTCGAGGCCTCTGAGTCGAGCGACTCGAGAGTTGACCCGGACAACCTTGGCGGCAGCGATTTGGTCAGCTTCATCCATTTCCGGAAGCATCTCAGCGAAAGAAGACATGGAGACCGCCGTCCCTTTCGACCAGGTAATACCGTCTTTGGACTTCTGTCTGTATGGCTGAATATCGAACGTATCGATATCAACCAAATAAACAATGCGAGCACGAGTATTTTTGGACGTCGGTTTTTTGAGTATCTTGCTGTAATTTAAAAGCTTATCCAATCCGAACTGCCATTCCGAAAGTGTGGCGTAATGGGACAGCAGCGGAGGACATTTGAGTTCTGCCGTCAATTTCGCGACTTCAGGATCGTTTGGGTTGAGCGCATCAAGAGCCTGCTGAAGAATGTACTTCAAAGGAGGATTGTTCTCCTTTTTGCGTTTTGCCAAATGAGACTCAAGAATAGATCTGTAGTTCCCATAAGAGAATATCTTGCATAGCACAGCCAACACAAAAATTGCAAGGCTCGAATCATTCTCTTTTAATCTGGAAGCCATTGCTTCGTGATCGAAGGGTGTTATCTTTTCTGGATTATCGACAAAGGTAAACACAAGCGCAACCATGTCTGAGGCAATATCTTTTGAAAACTCCTCAGTTTTCTTTAAAAGGGAGGATATTTTTCTAGCTGTAGACGCCGAACCTCTGTCCAAAAATAAAACTGCTGTCAGAAAGACATTTCGAATAGGTCGGAAGAAAAGAGGATTCTTATAGTAGACAAAATGGCCTCGGTGATACTTAACATCTTCCTTTAAAGCAGAAAGTACGCCTTTTTGGCCTTCTTTAAAGTTTCCATGAGAAGCCTGAAAAATCCCCTTTAGTAAATCCTTCGTCCAATAGTCATCAGACAATTGATCAAAAGTAAAACCACTAAAACCTGTCCTATATAGATCGTATTCACTTGCAAACCACGTAATCACGTCCTCTCGAATCGTGTCCCCGAGAGAGAGAAAGAGTTCTTCGGACCCTTCTAAACTACAGTCCTCAGACCTGTCGGCGGCCGCATCCATGAAAAGATTCCAAGCCAATACTTTGTTTTCTTCGGACAGCACTTTGAACAGCGGACGCCACTCTTTCCTGCAGGCCATGACAAGGATCAAGCCTTTCACGGCATCTGTGAACCAGGAACTCGGATGGAAGGCGTTCTCTTTACAGCTGTCTAAAACTCCGTTCAAATCTGCCTTACCGCTAAGCTTGAATGAAGAAAGCTGTAAAAGAAAATCTATATAAAAGTTTTGAACCTGGTCTCCTCTTTTGAACGCACTTCCAAGCGTCCTCTTAGCTTCTTTGATGAAAGAAGGCGTATAGACCTGAGCGTAGTCAAGAATCACTTCAGGCTT
>URYO01000035.1 GCA_900552195.1 uncultured Sutterella sp.
CGCTCAAGGCCCCAAATAAGAGCGAGAGGACAAGACCGGTACTCTTTCTCATAGGGACTTCTTATATAAATTGTCTCATCCTCAAGTTTCTCAAAAACCCAAAAGTTTTCCCTTTTCAATTATTTAAGGTTTGAAATTAATTGTGTCTTTTGAGAACAAGTGCAACAACTCAAAATAATTTAGCAAGCATTAGTTAGCGAGCTTACGAAGTACCTCCGGAAGCAGGTATTCATTAGTCGCAACCGCTGATAAATCTTTAAGAGGATTGCCGCCTTTGGAGCTCACAAGCCTGGCTCCGCTGCCTTCGATAACCGGCACCAGTGCGGCAACGTCCCAGTAATTCAAATCCGGATCAATCATGATGTCCGCGCCGCCCGTGGCTACCGAGAAATATCCAAAACAGTCGCCCCACGTGCGATAGAGCTTAACTTCATCAATGAGGGACTGCATCTCTTTGCCGCCTTTCTGCTCCGGAGTCGTCCAATGCGATGTCACAACAAGAGTGGCGTCCGCAAGATTCTTTGTTTCTTTGCAGTGCACCTGACGCACTCGGCTGCCCGGCCCGTGCAAAACCGTCCGTTTTCCGTCCCCGATGAGCCAAACGCCGACATGCGGATGCGAAATCACGCCGAGCATCGGCTGAAATCCGTTGCCGTCATCGCGCTCTACGGCAATCAGCGTGCCGAAATGGAAAGCATTATGAATAAAAGCACGAGTTCCATCGATCGGATCCAAGATCCAGCGGTAGCGCGGGAAACCGTCCGCGGACGCCTCTTTGATCCCAAACTCCTCTCCGAAGATGCCGTGCGCAGGAAAATGCGCCTCAATCCATTCACGCATCACTTTTTCGGCACTGCGATCGGCAACTGTAACCGGAGTGTGATCTTTTTTGTCGAAAACTTCTGTCCCAGCCAAAAAACGAGGGAGAATCTCTTCATTAGCCAGAGAGATTAATTGCTCAATTGCCGGCTCAAAGAGCTTTAATTCCGCCTCGGAACAGCCCGCGCAGTAGGATTGTTTTTTCTCAGCCATTTTTCAAGTTTCTCCCATCGTTTGATAAAGTCGCCTCTCGGCAAAAATCGGTCATTTGTCAAAATATTCTCGACAAAGACGATTGATTGTTCCACAATCAAAGGATACGTCAATTAATTTCATAAGAAAGGAAAAAGCATCATGCCTATTTTCTCAACCGAAAATCTCAGAACAGTTGCCTTGGTCGGCCATGGCGGTAGCGGAAAAACCACCTTGGCAGAAGGAATTCTTGCCAAAGCAGGCATGATCATTACATGCGGTTCTGTCGAACGCGGCACAACCGTCTGCGACTCCGACCCGCTCGAAAAAGCAGTTCAGCACTCTCTGCGCGCTGCCTGTACGCACTTCGAGGCAGACAACGCAAACGGACAGGAAGTTCGCGTACACATGATTGATACCCCGGGATACCCCGATTTCGTCGGTCAGGCCTTGGGTGCCCTCGACGCGGTTAAAACCGCCGCTATCGTAGTTGACGCCACTGCCGGCATTCAGCTGATGACGCGCCGCATGATGGATTGGGCCAAAGAGCGCAACCTCAACCGCATGATCATTGTCAACAAGATTGACGCAGAACACTTAGATTTGCCGCGTCTGGTTGAAGAGCTCAGAGAAGCCTTCGGCCAGGAAGTCATGCCGATTAACCTGCCCGCCAACAACGGCGCCCGTGTAATCGACTGCTTCTCCAAAGACGAAGGTGAAGCCGACTTCATGAGCGTACCCGAAGTCCATCGCGCTTTTATCGAACAGGTCGTGGAAGTCGACGACGCCGCTATGGAAAAATACCTTGAAGAAGGTGAAGCTGATCCGAGCACACTACACGCACCGCTGACACAAGCACTCCGCGAAGGCCACATCATCCCGATCTGCTTCGTCTCCGGCAAGACCGGCGCCGGTGTCGACGACCTCATCAACGTGATGGTCCGCCACCTCCCGAATCCGTCCGAAGCCAATGCTCCGCTCTTCACCGATGAAAACGGAAACGACGTCGAACTGAAGTCCGATCCTGACCTTCCTCTTGTTGCCCATGTCTTCAAGGTGGTTAATGACCCGTATGTCGGCAAGGTCGGTGTGTTCCGTATTCACCAGGGTACCCTGCGCCGTGACGATCAGCTGTTCGTCAACGACAACAAGAAGCCGATCAAAGTTTCTCACCCGATGATTCTTCAGGGCAAAGAAACCACGGAAGTCCGCGAACTGGTGCCGGGCGACATCGGTGTTATCGCCAAAGTCGACGAACTCGTGTTTGACAGCGTGATCCATGCTTCTCACGAGCACGACAACATCAAGATGAAACCGCTGAGCTTCCCGAAACCCATGTTCGGCTTAGCGATTTCTCCGGCTCGCCGCGGTGATGAAGGCCGTCTCTCCGACATCCTGCATAAGCTCCTGTCCGAAGATCCGACACTCGAACTTGAACACGACACCACCTTGAATGAAACGGTTCTTCGCGGTCTGAGCGCTCAGCACTTAAGAAGCGTTCTCGAAAGAATGGCTGCGCAGTTCAAGCTTGAAGTCAACACTCGTACACCTCGCATCCCGTACCGTGAAACCATTGCTCAGGGTGCTGAAGGTCACGCTCGCCACAAGAAGCAGACAGGCGGCGCCGGCCAGTTCGGTGAAGTCTATCTTCGCATTGAACCGCGTGAGCGCGGAGCCGGTTTCGAATTCGTTGACGAAGTCAAAGGCGGCGCAATTCCGTACAACTTCATCCCAGCTGTAGAAAAAGGTGTCCGTGACGCTTTGGATACAGGCTATGTTGCCGGTTATCCGATCCACGACGTTCGCGTTGTCGTCTATGACGGTAAGAGCCATCCGGTGGACTCCAAAGAAGTTGCTTTCGTCTCTGCCGGCAGAAAAGCCATGCTTGACGCCCTGTCCAAAGCTAAACCGACGATCCTTGAACCGATCGTTGACGTTGAGATCGTTGCTCCGGACAGCGCCATGGGCGACATCACGGGCGACCTCGCCAGCCGCAGAGGTCAGGTAACCGGTACCGCCAACATGGCCGGCGGCATGATGATCATCTCCGGCACGGTGCCTCTGTCCGAACTAGACGGATATGCCGCCCGCCTGAACGCCATCACTCAGGGTGCCGGCAGCTACTCTATGGAACTGGCCGGATACGCTCCTGTTCCAATGCAGCGCCAGGTTGAGTTGGCCTCCAACTACCACAGAAAGGATGAAGACGAATAATCTCGTCTGACTGAATAAGTCTTTTCGGCCCGCGTTTTGCGGGCCTTTTCTTATTTCCGCGGCGCCGTCCTCAATCTCTTCTCAAGGTTAGTGAGGAAGAAAACCCGCCGCTCTATAATTGTCTAGCTTATGCAGCACGGCCAGTAACTTGGCGAAAGCCTCCTTCCTTGCCGTGTTTTTTAAATTTTTTAGCTTTTATTATTTAAGCGAAATGCCTATCTACTCTTACAAGTGCTCTAACTGCGGCTCCACAAAAGATGTTCTGCAGAAATACTCCGACGCTCCTATTACCCATTGTCCGAAATGCAACATGGAAACGATGGTTAAACAGCTTTCGGCACCCGGCTTCGAGCTCAAGGGAAAAGGTTGGTATGCTACAGACTTTAAGGGCGGATCTTCTGCCGCCCTGCCTGCCTCCCACTGCAACGAAAATTGCCCTGCTAAAAAAGATAAGTGATTTGCCTTACTCCCGAATCCGAAAGACATACAACTGAATTGTCATTTTGAGTACCCATTGTTTAGAATGAACGGGAATTTATTGATAGAGCACGAAAAGTGCTCGCTTTTGCGGAGTTTTTAATGCGTACTGAATATGCAGGTTTGATTGACGAGAAATTCCTCGGTCAAACTGTCACCCTCTACGGCTGGGCCCATCGCCGCCGCGACCACGGCGGTGTTATTTTCATCGATTTGCGCGATCGTGAAGGCCTGGTCCAAATCGTCTGCGACCCGGATCGTCCCGACGTCTTCGAAACTGCCGATAAAGTCCGTAACGAATTCGTTGTGGAGGTTAAAGGCCTGGTTCGTGCTCGTCCGGAAGGCACTCGCAACGAAAACCTCATCTCCGGCGGCGTTGAAGTGCTGGCTCAGGAACTCAAGATCCTGAATCCTTCCGCACCTCCTCCCTTCCTGCTTGATGACGAAAACCTCTCCGAAACCACACGTCTGACTTATCGTGTGCTCGACCTTCGTCGTCTGCCGATGCAGCGCAACATGAAGCTCCGCTACAAAGCTGCAATGGCTTTCCGCCGTTTCCTTGATAAGCACGGCTTCATCGACATCGAAACTCCGATGCTCACCAAGAGCACCCCGGAAGGCGCCCGCGACTATCTGGTTCCCTCTCGTATTCACGACGGTCATTTCTATGCTCTGCCGCAGTCTCCTCAGCTCTTCAAACAGATGCTGATGTGCGCAGGCTTTGACCGCTACTACCAGATCGTTAAGTGCTTCCGCGACGAAGACCTTCGTGCTGACCGTCAGCCTGAATTCACTCAGGTTGATATTGAAACCAGCTTCCTCAACGAAGTTGAAATCCGCGCCCTGATGGAAGAGCTGGTCCGCACTGTCTTCAAAGAAGCTATCAACGTCGATCTCCCCAATCCGTTCCCGATCATGCTGTGGACGGATGCTATGAACAACTACGGCTCCGACAAACCTGACCTTCGCGTCAAGCTCAAACTCACAGATCTTACCGATCTGATGGGCAACGTTGACTTTAAGGTCTTCAGATCCGCTACCGAACTCAACGACGGCCGCGTCATGGCCCTCCGTGTTCCGCACGGTGCCTCCATGCCGCGCAGCGAAATCGACGGCTACACCGACTTCGTCAAGATCTACGGTGCCAAAGGTTTGGCCTACATCAAAGTTAACGACGTCAAGGCCGGCAGGGAAGGCCTCCAGAGCCCGATCGTTAAGAACCTTTCCGACGATGTCCTCAAGGCCATCATCGAACGAACCGGTGCACAGGACGGAGACGTCATTTTCTTCGGTGCCGACCGCAAGAAGATCGTTTTCGACTCCCTCGGCGCTCTGCGTTTGAAAGTCGGTCACTCCGAATTCGGCAAGTCCCACGGCCTGTTTGAAGAAGGCTGGAGACCTCTGTGGGTTATCGACTTCCCGATGTTCGAGTACGACGAGGAAGAAGAACGCTGGGTTGCCTGCCACCACCCGTTCACAAGCCCGAAAGACGGCGACGAAGACAAACTCGTTACCGATCCGGAAAACTGCTTCGCCAAAGCTTACGACATGGTTCTCAACGGCTGGGAAATCGGCGGCGGCTCCATTCGTATTCACAAGGCTGATGTTCAGAGCAAGGTTTTCAACGCACTTAAGATCGGTCCGGAAGAAGCCCGCGCCAAGTTCGGCTTCCTGCTTGACGTTCTCCAGTACGGTGCACCTCCCCATGGCGGCTTAGCATTCGGTCTTGACCGTATCGTCACCATGATGTGCGGTGCTGATTCCATCCGTGACGTGATCGCCTTCCCAAAGACACAGCGTGCACAGTGCTTGCTGACGCAGGCTCCTTCTCCTGTTGATGAAAAACAATTGAGAGAGCTCCACATCCGTCTGCGCAACGAGCACAAGAAGGAATAATTTGAATCTTTTTTGATTCACGGCCCTCCGACGGAGGGCCGTTTTCATTTGTGTGGTATTCGTATATTCGTCTTAGCGAGTCGGCAAGATCGCCGAGCCTCGCTTCAGCCAAATCGCCGCACAGGCCAGCACACAAACACCGATAAGTGCACAGGCGACATACGGAACCGCGGCGAAACCGAACTCAGCAGACACTCGGCTGCCGATAAAGGCTCCGCCGCCAATACCGATATTGAAAATGCCGGAAAACATTGATGTCGCCACGTCGGCAGCATCTCGGGCCGTATCCAAGAGCAGAGTCTGAAACGCCATCGAGATCGCCGTCATTGAAGCGCCCCAGAAAGTTCCGAGTATGACCAGAACACCGAAATGCGAAGAGGTAACCGTCAGCAGTCCGACACAGACCGTCATGATCAGCATCGGGATCACCAGAGTGCCTGAGCGGTGCTTATCCACTGTCCTAGAACTAATCACGGTTCCGATAATGCCGGCAATACCGAAAATAAACAGGAACCAGACTGTGGCATTCTCAGACAAGTGTCCGACATTCATCAGAATCGGCGTGATGTAGGAGTACACCGTGAACTGGCCCAAAATCACGACCATGGTCAGAAGGTAAAGCTGTACAAGCGCCGGGCGCTTAAACAAGGACGGCAGGCTCTTTAAAGAACCGGCCCGGTTGCTGGTACAGACAGGCAGCGAGAAAAAGATAATAACCCAAAGCAATACGGCAGCCATACCCACGATGAAGAAGGATCCCTGCCAGCCGACCTGCTGTCCGAGATGAGTTCCGATCGGAACACCAAGCACCGTTGCGACAATCGAGCCGCCCATCACCGCCGCTAAACCAAATGCCTGCTTCCCGAACGGCGCTACTCTGGCCGCCAGAGGCGTCATGATGGACCAAAAGATGGAATGCGTTACCGCGACACAGATTCGCGCGCCCATGAGTTTTTCAAACGTATCGGCCCACAAAACCACGAAATGGCTCAGTGCAAAAATCACGATGAGCCAAAGAAGCAGCCGTCGCCGCTCCAGCTTCGCGGTCAATATCGTAAGCGGGAGCGACAACAGAGATACGACCCAGGCGTAAACCGTAATAATGAGGCCGGTCTTTGAGACAGACTCATGAATCGATTCTGCAATGTTCGGCAATAAGCCGACGGGTAAAAATTCAGAAGTGTTGAAAACGAAAGCGGCAAAGGCCAGTCCGATCGTCGGAATCCAGGCCTTAAATCCGAACTTGTGCTGCTGAGGAGGATGCATCTAGAAAAAACTTTTAGAAATCTCGCTGATCCGCGTCCCTCTGGACCCAGGGATCAATACTTAAAACGTAACGCAGAACTTTATCATCCTTGTCGTCAAAGTCGACCCATAAGGCCATCGGGAATCCGGATTCATCGAGGTAGCGATACATATACGTGTGTTCGCCTAAATTCTTGTAGTGCCACTGTTCGCAGGGCTTTCCGAACATCGTGTAGATATCCTGGCTGTCCTGGACTTTAGGCTTGATCTGGTTGAAGTATTTTTGCTGCAGAAGCTGATCCTTAAAGATCAATTTGCCTTCCGGATTAAAGATCATCACGTAGGAAGCCTGGCCCATCGGCTGCATGGAATAAACGATTCGAATCGATCCGTCGGGGAGCCGTGTCGTAGAGTCGGGGACACCGAGCTCTTTAACAGTGTGGTCGTACGTGTCGTTGAGCTTGATCATGTCGGGGTGAGCACAAGCCGTCAAAAATAGCGCTGCGCAGCAAACTAAAATCAGTTTATAAATCTTTGTCATTTTCTTCTCCGGCCTGAGCTTTTTTCTCGGGATATTGGGAATGCAGATTGCGGATCAAGTCCAAATAGGCCTCGCGAAAAGAAGCTTCGGAGCATCCCATAAGAACAGCGTCGTCGATAGCGTCCTGAAGGTACCCTTTGATTTCTTCAAGATTTTCGGCCATCACCTTATTCTTTTCCGTACATGCAATGAGAGAGCCTTCCGGAGTGCACCACTTAGACGCCGGCGCCTCAGCCTTCTTCATGGCCATTCTCCTGCTGTCCGTAGGTCTTAAACTGCTCTTTCACTCGCGCCATCTCTTCTTTATCAATCAGAGGGCAACCGCCGATCTGCTTAAGATTCATCCACATCCGAGCAAGCGATTCGATTTCCAAAGCAACAGCGTAGGCCTGTTTCAAGTTACGGCCCGCTGCCACGCTGCCGTGATGCGAAAGGAGGCACCCCAAGCGATCCTTGCCCAGCGTATCGCGGCAGCCCTCCGCTAACGCTACGGAACCGAACGTAGCATAGGGTGCGCAGGGAATCGTATCGCCTCCGGCGGCCGCAACCATGTAATGGAACGGAGGAATTGCCTCGTCCAGACAGGAAAGCATGGTTGCGTACGGAGAGTGCGTATGCACAACGGCGTTGATATCGGGACGAGCCTGATAAAGAAAAGCATGGAGGTTCCACTCCGATGAAGGCTGGCGGCTTCCTACCGCCTTATAGCAGCCGTTGTCCGTAAATAAAATCCGCACCAAATCTTCCGGTTCGGTTTCGTCATAGGGAAGACCCGTCGGCGTAATCAAAAAACCTTTGCCTTCCGGAGAATCAAACCGTACAGAGAGGTTTCCGCTGCTGTTGACATTAAGACCTGCTCGACTCAGTTTTAAGGCGTAGTCGATGATTTCCTCTCTCGCCTTTTCTTCCTTATCTTCAAACATGACTGTTCACCCTTAAATCTTTCAAGTCTTCCGGCACAAAGACGCCGCGATCCGTAATGAATCCTGTAATCAAGCGTGCCGGTGTGACGTCAAAGCCGGGATTCACGGTTGCGATGCCGGGATCGGTGATACAGACTTCCCTCTCATGTCCGTGTTTATCAATGCCTCGCACCCAGCGTATTTCATCTCCGGAACGGTTTTCAATCGGAATATCTCCTCCGCTCTTTGCCGTCCAGTCGAACGTCGATATCGGCGCTGCAACATAAAAAGGAAGTTGATTATCTGCCGCTGCCAACGCTTTTAGGTAGGTTCCGATCTTATTTGCCGTATCTCCGTTTGCAGCAATGCGGTCGGCTCCGACAATCACCAGATCGATTCCGCCTTCCCTCATGAGCTCGCCGCCTGCATTATCTGCAATCAAACAAACGGGGATCCCTGCAGCTCTCAGCTCCCAGGCGGTCAGCGTCCCCTGAAGTCGGGGACGCGTTTCATCGGCATAAACCGTCAGCGGAATTCCGGCCTCAAATGCCGTATAAATCCCGGCCGTTGCGGTTCCGAGTTCCACGGTCGCAAGCTTTCCGGCGTTGCAGTGCGTGAGAATGTTAAGCGGCCTGCCGAGCTTTAAATAAAGCGCCTCAATAATTGTTTGAGCGTGTTTCGCAAGACGAATACTCATCGATCGCTCTTGCTCACAGATCTCGGCGGCTAAGTGCCAAGCCGCTTTTCGTCTGCGGTCGGGCTCCATTCCTTTCAGCCGCTTGAGCATAAAGTCGACGGTCCAGTTCAAATTGACGGCGGTCGGCCTCGCACTCTTTAAAAGGTTCGCGGCTTCAATCAAAAATCCTGTCTCGGTGCTTTCATCTGCGGCCAAAGCCATTCCGGCTGCACCCGTCACGCCGATCAAAGGGGCTCCGCGAACCGTCATGTCGCGGATCGCCTCAGCCGCCTCTTGTGCATTTTTAAGATCAACGTACTCCACACGGTGGGGCAAAAGTCTCTGATCCAACACCGCCACGCGCCGCTCGGCTTCGTCAATAAAAACAGTGTACGGGGAATTAGATTCGACGCTCACACACTCTCCTTCTCAAGTGTACTTTGAGCTTCTAATCTTATTCGGATGTGAAAAAATCTGCAGGCGCCTTTGGCATTTTTGAGACATGCTTCACTACAGACTTACCCGCCTGATTTAGACTTTAACTTCCGTCAGGCTTTTGGATCGGCCAATACCATGGACTTCAATCACTATCTGCATACGCTGTTCAACCCGCGTTCCGTCGCTATCGTCGGAGCAAGCGCAAGAAGCGGAAGCTTCGGCACGCTTATTTGGAAAATTGTAATTAAAGTAGTATTAGGTTTCCTTGAGCTCGCATTTGCTTTGAAATTCCTGTCGGTTGCTGACTTGGCTTATG
>URYO01000036.1 GCA_900552195.1 uncultured Sutterella sp.
TTCGCAATATGTCTTTGAGTACAAGAACATTTGGGATCCCGTTAAAAAACGGTCCAAACCGCTGTATCGAATTTCTGTGGGAAAGGTGATCGGCGGTGAGGTTGTCATCAAAGACGAATACCTTCAGATGCATCCCGAGCTTAAGCAGGGAGATATTGTTCTGCAGGAAGGAAAACCGATTTATATCGGCGGATGCTCAGTGCCCTCCGAACTTTTTGAAATTTTGGAACTGGATCATTTCTGTCTGACGACGGCTCAGCCGGAAGCCATGGTGTCTTTTTATCGTTTCCTCGGACTGCCGGTTCGAAAGGACGGCGAAAGGTACGAGATCGAGTTCCCGCACTTTAAGATCAACCTTCATGTAATCGGGCATCCCTTACTGCCCGAAGCGAAAGTTGCCGTGCCGGGTACCGGAGACTTTTGTTTGGAAATCCAAACGGACTCGGATCCGTGTGAAATCGCCGAAGCTTTTCGCAAACTTGACGTTCCCGTTGAGGGGCCGGTGATTCGCCATGGAAGAAAAGGTGAGATGACATCGGTCTACTTGAGAGATCCGGATCAAAATTTGGTTGAACTCGCCGTCTATTCCAAACACTAATTTAGGAAAAGCATGGACACACAAGAAAAGGAAAAGAAAAGCGAAGAAATCGCTGCTCAAACCAATCAAACAAAAGAACGGCCGGTTCCCGCGCAGCCTTCAGATGCAGAGTCAAAGAAAGAAAAGGCAAAAGTCGAAGCTGAACTGAACAAAGGGTTCCCAGGCAACCGTTCCGTCGGAAAACTCTTCTGGGGCTATCTCGTCTGCGGCTCCCTCTTTTGGGCGTTGGTATTCTACGGCGTTGGTATGGCCTTTACTTACCGCGAAAATCCAAACTTTGACGCGGCAGGTTTGGCGCTTTTAATTTGTGCCGTCATTCTCTATTTGTGGGGATTCGTTTTTTCCGTGCTGAGCTTTATGGCAGCGATGCGCCTTAGGGGAAAACCGTTACTCAAGGCTATTTATATCTTCGGTGTGATCGCTTATCTCGTCGTGCTGTTCAGTGGATTATTGGTTTTCGTGCACGTTGCGATGGTCATCTAAACGGACGATCAAACTTTTACTAGGAAAGCCAATTTTTATCAATTCTTTACATAAAATGAAAGTTAGTTCTGGTTGAAACAACAAAGACCAGCCCCTTCGATATTTAAAGACACAGATAAAAAATGGCGTTGATAGTACAAAAATACGGCGGCACTTCAGTCGGTTCCGTTGAGCGCATCAAAAATGTCGCTCGACGCATCGCGAAGTGGCAGAATGCCGGCCATCAGGTAGTAGTTGTCGTCTCCGCGATGAGCGGTGAAACCAATCGCCTGATTGCCTTGGCAAAAGAAATTCAAAAGAATCCCGATCCCCGTGAACTTGATGTGATCGCCTCAACTGGCGAACAAGTCACCATCGGTCTTCTTGCGATGGCACTCCAGAATTTAGGCGTGCCGGCTCGTAGCTACACAGGTACTCAGGTCAGAGTTCTGACAGACAACGCCTTCACCAAAGCTCGTATTAAAGAGATCGATTCTCACAGAATCATGGCCGACCTGAATGACGGTAAGGTTGTGATTGTTGCGGGCTTCCAAGGCTGTGATGAAGAGGGCAACATCACAACGCTCGGCCGTGGCGGTTCCGACACTTCCGCTGTTGCCCTGGCAGCTGCTCTTCATGCAGACGAATGCCTTATCTTCACCGACGTCGACGGTATTTACACAACTGACCCGCGCGTGGTCAGCGACGCTCGCAAATTGGATGTTGTGGCGTTTGAGGAAATTTTGGAAATGGCCTCCCTCGGCTCCAAGGTTCTTCAGATCCGCAGTGTGGAATTTGCCGGTAAATACCGCGTTCCGACACGCGTGCTCTCCAGCCTGACAGACCCTGATATTCCGGTAGATGAAGAAGCAAACTCCGGTACCCTGATTACTTTTGAGGAAGATCCCAAGATGGAAAAAGTTGTTGTTTCCGGCATCGCTTTCAGCAGAAACGAAGCCAAGATTACATTGCCGCACGTGCCCGATACCCCGGGTATCGCCTACAAGATTCTTGGCCACATTGCCGAAGCCAACATTGAAGTTGACATGATCGTGCAGAACGCAGCTAAGAACGGTTTGACCGACTTCAGCTTCACGGTCAGCCGCAATGACCTCGATAAAGCCATGAAGGTTTTGGAAAAAGAAGTCACGCCTTACCTCGGAGAAGAGGGTATTCTGACGGACGCTTCCATCGCCAAGATCTCCTGCGTCGGTATCGGCATGCGCAGTCACGCCGGTGTTGCCGCTAAGATGTTCCGCGTTTTGGCCGAAGAAAATATCAACATCAAGATGATTTCTACTTCCGAAATCCGCACCTCCATCGTCGTCGACGAAAAATACATGGAATTGGCCGTCCGCGCACTTCATAAAGCCTTTGGACTGGACAAAGCCTCTAAGGCAATGGAACTCTAAGACAGAATTCTGTTCCGTCTAAAAATAAAAATCCTCGGAGTCATTTGGATTCCGAGGATTTTGTCTATGCGTTAACTATCTATTCAATCTTGAAAACGCGGCGAAGGTGTTCTTTCCAGCGTTTTACATCCTCTCCGATGTGCGGGTTCTTGACGACGTCATTGCACATGAAAGAGGGAAGCTGTTTCATTCCCAAGAACTCGAAAGCCTTAATCAGAGGGAAGAAGACGCCGTCGACACCGCGGCCTTCAAAGAAATCGCCTTTACGGTCAAAAGCGGTCTTCGGAGCGTTCCAAGTGCTGCTGATCATGAACTTCTTATCCGTCAGAATGCCGCCCTTGCCGTAGTTGTCGTCCGGGTGCAGGTGCGAGCGGCCGTCGTTGCCGACGACACCGGGCTGCACAAAGACCAGGTCTTCATAACGCTTGAGCTGCCAAGGCGTGCTCATCCACCATCCCGGGGTTTGAACAATGATGACATCGGCTTTCTTAATCTTTTCTGCTTCTGCCGCAGTTTCCCACTGACTGTCGATCAGTGTGATTTCGACATTCCAGCCGAGCTTAGTCAGTTCTTCCTCAGCAATACGGGATAGGTAATGGTTGAGCTCGCCGCCTTTTCCGTAGTTCTGGCAGCCTGCATCAAGAATCAAAACGTTATTAGACATTTGCTATACCTCCATAGTTGCGAGCATAGTAGGACGCCTCAACATACGGCTTCACGAAACTCCACCAAAGTGAGTTAATTTAGTACCGAGCCTCAAAACTTTTTATCTCATCGTAAAGTTTGCGGTTCACAGGTACCGGTAAAGCATGTTTCTCTGCTTTTTGGATGACCGTTCCTGCAAAGAAATCGACCTCGGTCGGGCGTTTTGCCAGTCTGTCCTGACGCATAGAGGGCATGCCGTCAGGATTTAATTCGTCAATGATCTGTAGATAATCTCGAAAATCCTGTTCCGTGAGTCCGGTCCCCTCTTTTTGAGAAAGGGCAAGCACTTCACGCATCGCGGCTTTTAGAGTTTCTCTGGCTTCGCCTTCTTGGTGCACACGACGAAAAACATCGTTATAAACAGCCAATGTCTGATTGACGCCGACATTGAGCATCCATTTGCACCACATACGGTGAAGGATGTTTTCGTCTACGACATAGGGCATTTCGGTTCGGTTAAAGAAATCGACAACCGCATCTAGAACTTCAGGTATGTCTTTATGCTCGGGACTAAGGCCGATCACGAGTTCTCCGAAATTCTTATAAGTCAGCATGCCGTTCTGAAAAAGGGCATCCATCCGCTGAGCAACACAGTGGACGATCCTGTGCGTTCCGAGTTCTTCCTCGATAATGTCTTCGCTGGAAATTCCGTTCATCACCGAGATGACAATCGTATTTTCAGAGATCAAACCTTTGATGCCTTGCAAAGCACTTTTCAGAGCGGGCCCTTTTAAAGCAACGATCAGCAAGTCAGGTACTTTGTTCACCTCTTCGGGGCTCTCAAAAAGGAGGGAACAGGGGCGGCCGTTGGCTGTGAGGGACTGCTCACGATAGCGTGTACAGCGTTTATCGTCCGCTAGAAAATAAACCGAGCCCTCAGGCATACGCGGAGTGAGAAAGTCTCCGTACATCACGCCCAAGGCTCCGCGGCCAAGGATGGCAACAGATTGGATTTTTGTGGTTTCTGGCATAAAAATAGGTCCGGGTTGGTTCGGACCTATTCTAAGCAACTTAGTAATTAGAAAAATTAGAGCGTGACGTCGACGCGTTTGCCGATCGCATAGAAGTGACCGCCGGCGACATAGTGCATAGAGCGCAGTTCATCCGGACCTTCCTCTAAGTGCCAATGGTTGTTGGAGAAGACACGGGAGTCAGCCCAAGCTTTAACAATTTGGCCCATGAAGAGGTCATAAGTCTTTTCGTTGTGCGGTTCACGGATCAGTTTGATAACGGCCCAGGCAGAGCAGCCTTCAGGCAGCGGGAAGTCGCAGTCAGGAAGCGTAAAGAATTTCAGGCCGCTGTCGGCAATCTTATTGGGATTCTCATTCTTGCTCACGGAACCTAAATAAAGGATTTCTTTCTGAATTCCCATTCCTGGAACGGCAAGCAGGATGTATTCGCTTGCTTCAATGAGCTTGCGGGAATAGTGAGTCGAATCGATGACAACTGTCATCTTGTCGTAATCCAACGGGCAGTTCCAAGAAGCGGGCATGATGTCCAGATCGTCACGTTGCTTGCTTTCTACAAAGGCAGTTCCGCCTAAATTAAAGAGGCGATAAGGGGTTTCTAAACCGACGGGCTTAACAAATTCTTTTTGACTCATTCAAAGCTCCTTAAAAACAATGCACCTATTCTAAGTTCGCGAACTGAAAATTCTTTGCACAAAAGAGGGCATCCTGTCGAAAAAATCCTAATTTGGTGCAAACGCACCAAGAGAGTGCAAATCAAAAACTTTTGTCCATTCCCGATGCGCTGTTTTGGTTCAATTTCTATGGCTCCTGGGCTGTTTTGTTTGAAAAAAGTTGGCACGCGTTTTGCATACATGAAAGTGACAGGAAAAGCGAAGCGCTTTTCCGGGGTTTGCGAGTAAAAAAATCGAGACCTTGTCCGCTGCGATGAAAGCCAAAAGCTGAGCAGCAAACGCACTGGTTACACAAATAAATCTCAAACGGAGACTTTCATGTTCGTAAAAAAACTCATCCCCTTTGCAGTTGCAGCTTCTTTCGCTATGGCAGGCGCCGCTGCTTTTGCTAAAACAGAATTCGTCACGATCGGCACCGGCGGCATCACCGGTGTTTACTATCCGACAGGCGGTGCGATTGCCAAGATCGTGAATGCTAAAAAAGATCAGTACGGCGTTCGTGCTTCCGTAGAATCGACCGGCGGCTCTAAATTCAACATTAACGCCATCGACTCTAAAGATCTGGACTTCGGCATCGCTCAGGCTGATACACAGTACATGGCATATAACGGCAAAGGTGCTTGGGAAGGCAAACCCGTTAAAAAACTCCGCGCTGTTTTCGCTCTGGCTCCGGAAGCTGTGACTTTCGTTGCTGCCGATGACGCCAACATCAAGTCCGTGAAAGACGTGAAAGGCAAGACCATTAACCTTGGTGACCCGGGCTCCGGCAACCGCATTAACTCTACCGACATCTTCAACGCCGTCGGAATCGTTCCGGGGAAAGATTTCCGTGACGAAAAACTGAAACCCGCCGACGCTCCCAGAATTCTGCAGGACGGACGTATTGACGGCTTCTTCTACACCGTCGGTCATCCGAACGGCAACATTAAAGAAGCAACTGCCGGCAAACGCAAAGTCCGCATCGTTCCGATTTCCGAAGCTGAAGTTGCTTCTCTGCTGAAAGAAGCTCCCTACTACAGCATGACCGAAATCCCGATGGATCAGTATCCCGACGCTGTCAACGCTAAGGACAAAGTAAAGACTGTCGGTATGCTCGCCACCTTAGTGACCTCTGCCGATACACCGGATGATGTCGTTTATGCCGTCACCAAAGAAGTGATGACCAACCTCGATCAGTTCCGCAAATTGCATCCTGCTCTTGCCAACCTGACGCCGGAAAGCATGCTTCAGGGTCTGACCGCCCCGATCCATCCGGGTGCTCTCAAGTACTACAAAGAAGCAGGTCTCGTGAAGTAATTCAGCTTTAAATGACGCAAAGACTCGGGACTCCGGGTCTTTGCGAACCTCGTTAGAGGCTCGTTAAGAAGTAAAAGGAGTCAACATGACGGACAAATCGAACACAGAAATGCTGCTGCCACAGGCAGGCATCCCGGGCTATATTCCTCAGCCCAAGAAGAATGCCTCCGAAGACGTAATCGGCGAATACAAAAAACAGGTTCAGCAGCTCGGAGATAAAGGTCTTAAAGAAGATAAGACCGGCCTCTCAGCCAAACTGACGTACATTGTTGCACTGGCATGGGCCTTTTTCCAAATGTCCACCGCGTCCTGGTTGCTGTTGGACTCTTTATATGTCAAAGCCTTCCACTTGGCTTTTGCCCTTGCACTGATTTATCTCAATCTTCCCACCCTTAAGTCAGAGCTTAAGTCCCGCTGGGACCTCAGAATTCTGCTGGCAATGAAACGCGTGACGATTGTTGACTGGATGATCGGTATCGTCGGCGTTATCGGAGCCTTATATATCGTGATTGATTACGCCGGTATTTCCGAGCGTCCCGGCATGCCGATCGGTCGCGACTTGATCTTCGGCGTGATTTTGATTGTTCTGATGCTGGAAGCGACTCGCCGTGTTCTGGGACCTGCACTTCCCATCATCTGCGGTGCTTTCATCGCCTACGTCTTTTTAGGCCCGTACCTGCCGGACGTAGTGGCCTTTAAAGGTGCAACACTTTCCCGCTTCATTTCCCAGATCACGATGGATACACAGGGCATTTACGGTGTTCCGCTGCATGTGTCCGCGACGGTTGTGTTCCTCTTTGTGATGTTCGGTACGATGCTCGATAGAGCAGGGGGCGGTGCTTTCTTCACACGTTTGGCGATTTCCGGTCTCGGCCAGTATCGCGGCGGTGCAGCTAAAGCAGCCGTTGTGAGCTCCGCGCTTTCCGGTATGGTTTCCGGCTCTTCAATTGCCAACGTCGTGACCACCGGTACATTCACGATTCCTCTGATGAAGCGTCTCGGTTATCCGGCCACGAAAGCCGCTGCGATTGAAGTTGCTTCTTCCGTGAACGGCCAGTTAGCTCCTCCGGTTATGGGTGCTGCCGCCTTCATCATTGCCGAATATGTCAACGTCCCTTATGTTGAAGTGGCAAAGGCTGCTGCCATTCCCGCCTTCGCTTCCTACATTGCTCTGCTGTGGATTACTCACATCGAAGCCTGTAAGCTGGGGCTGAGGGGACTTCCTAAGAAAGAACTGCCGAAGTTCTTCGTCGAACTCAAAAACGGTCTTCATTATTTAATTCCGCTTGCCGTTCTGATTTGGGAACTGGTGGTGGAAATGCACTCAGCCGAACTCTCTGTCTTCCGCGCCATTATCGTGCTCGCTATCATCATGGTCCTGCAGCCGGTAGCCATTGCTAAAGTTCATGACGCCGACCTTTGGGCAGCCTTCAAGTTCGGAATTAAGAACACACTGAACTCCATGGCCGCAGGTGCAAATAATATGGCCGGTGTCGCTCTGGCAACCGCTTCCGCAGGCATCATCGTCGGCTGCGTCTCCCTTGGTTTAGGTCAGCAGATCACTTCCTTTGTCGAAGCGCTTTCAATGGGCAACATCTTCCTGATGATCCTCATTACCGCCGTCGCCAGCCTGCTTCTGGGTATGGGTCTTCCGACAACAGCTAACTACATCATCATGGCTTCTCTAACAGCTCCGGTGATCGTTACGTTAGCTACTGGTCTGACACTGCATGGTCAAGAAATTGCGATTCCGCTGATTGCCGCCCATCTGTTCTGCCTGTACTTCGGCATCCTGGCCGACGACACACCTCCTGTCGGTCTGGCCGCCTACGCGGGTGCCGCAATTGCAAAAGCGAACCCGATCTCCGTCGGTGTTCAGGGCTTCCTCTACGATATTCGTACAGCCATCATCCCGGTCTTCTTCCTGTTCAACTCCGACATTCTTCTGATCGGTATTGAATCCCTGCCGGTAAGTCTGATGATTTTTGCGATGACAGGTTTGGGTATGGTTGCGGTTTCCTCCGCCATCCAGGGCTGGCTGATCGATAAAGTCAACATCCTTGAAAGACTCATTCTTGTTGCCGCTACCGTTGTTCTGATGTTCCCGGCTCTGATTTCCGGCTACGTCCTTCCGTATGAACAGCGCTGGTGGGGCTACCTTGTCGGTATTGCGCTCTTCGGTATTGCCTTCCTCTCTCAGAAAGTGCGCTACGGTGCTAAGAAAAAGAATCAGGCTGCAGTTGCAGAATCTGATGATTCATTGCGGCTATACGACCTTTGGCCTGAATCGTGCGGATGCTGAATTCTGCGTCGCCACGTGCGGCCTGCCGCGCCCTGCGACGCTCGCGCTGGTGCGTGCGGCGGCCGAAGCGGGGCATACCGTGGCGCTGATGTCGCCCTACGACGGCTGCGAACGGCAGGCGCTGTGCGGGCAGATTATCGCGGGACACGCTTCGACGACGGTGGATAACCGCGGTTACCTGCTGATTTTCAACAACCATTTGCCGAAACAACATTTCAGGATATGAAGGTATACACGAAAACGGGCGACAAGGGAATGACCTCGCTGATCGGCGGCGAGCGGGTCTTCAAGACCGACGAACGGGTCGAGGCTTACGGTACGGTCGACGAACTGGCTGCTTTCACGGCTCTGCTGGCCGACAACATGCGCGGCGACGCTGCGTTGGCGTCGTCGGTCGGCGACCTGAACCGCATTCTTTCGCGGCTGATGTCGGTCGAGGCGCTGCTGGCCACGGGGCAGTCGGGGAGCGACAAGGTCGCTCCGCTGGACCCGGAGACCGTTGCATGGCTCGAAGGGCGCATCGACGCCATGCAGGAGGTTCTGAAACCGATTGATAAATTCACGATTCCGGGCGGAAACGCTGTGGTGTCGATGTGCCACGTGTGCCGCACCGTCTGCCGGCGCGCCGAACGCGCCGCGCTCCGTGCCGACGCCAGATACGGCGTCGACTCCACGGCGCTGGTCTGGCTGAACCGGCTTTCGGACTATTTCTACCTGCTGGGGCGCACCCTCACGGCCCATTATGCCGTCGACGAGGTCCTGTGGATTCCCTGACCTGGCCGGGTATGTAAAATGCGAAGCGGCACATTCCGGGAATCGTGCCGCTTCGCATTGATTTATTTTGAGGCCGGCGGCCTCAAAATCGCTTTTTAGTATTCTTCCTCGTTGAAGAAATTTATCTATATTGATTATCAATATATTATGCAGCAATCAATGAATTTTGCGCAAACAAACCGCACCGCCAGAGGCGGTCTGAGG
>URYO01000037.1 GCA_900552195.1 uncultured Sutterella sp.
TGACAATATCAACTTTTTCTGCCGGCATCTGGTGCTCTTATTCCTAGCCTTCTTAATCTGATTAGTAATGTCGATTATCGATTACT
Organism: uncultured Sutterella sp.; assembly: GCA_900552195.1. Classification (GTDB taxonomy): domain Bacteria; phylum Pseudomonadota; class Gammaproteobacteria; order Burkholderiales; family Burkholderiaceae_F; genus Parasutterella. Next base: position 87 of record URYO01000037.1, read on the forward strand.
TTACGTTGGAGTCTCGGCGGATTCAATACCTCTAAAGACAACGCTCGCTTCGGATCACTTCGGTTAACACTTATCTAGGAGACCAAATTACAATGGCCTCGTAAGAAAATGAGGAAACCATGACACCACTGATAGCCGCGAGAAGATACTTTTGGGGAGCGTACAGCTTTTCCACTCTCGGACGATTTGTCCACGGCATGGCACTGTCGTGGGTTGTCTGGACTCAGACGCATTCTCCACTTTGGCTGAGCGCGATTGCCTTATTGTCCGCGCTGCCTTCTTTACCGCTGGCACCGGTGGCCGGTTCCATGGCCGACCGTTTTCATCGGCACCATATTCTCTTAATTACACAGACTATCGGCTGTGTCATTGCAGCACTCACAGCATTTCTGTCTTTTTCCGACCATCTCAATCCTTATAACTTGGCCGTATTGGCATTGATTTTCGGTATCGTGACCTCTATCGACGGCCCGTCTATGCATTCCATGCTGGTCGAAACTGGAGAGACGGTTTCTCAAGCTGTGGCTCGGCAGTCACTGGTGATGAACGTGGCACGCTCCATTGCACCGATGTTGGCGGTTTTCATTATTGAAAGTTTTTCTGCTACCTGGTGTTTCGCGATGAATGCGATCTGCTTCATCCCGATGATCGCTGTGATGGCAGTTGTCAAAATACCGAATCGAACAACGAGCGAAGAGCGCGAAGAAAGTGTGGGCGTGACATCTCGCCAGCTCTTCATGACTTATCCCATTCTTCGAGAAGTTTTGCCTCAGGTGGCATGCCTCTCTATTTTGGTGATGCCTGCTGTAGCTCTTCTTCCTGCAATTTCGCTGAAGGGCAGTGAATTGATGAGCTTCGGCTCTATGTCCTCCGGTTTGGGATTCGGCGCAGTCGCTGCGGCCGTCCTTATGCAGAGAAACCGCCGCATTATTCATCATGTGACAACAGTCTGGACGGGGGGCTGGGTCACGTGTATTGCCTTTGTCGTACTGCCGGCGCTGGAGACCGTTACTTCACAGTGGCTCTGCGCTTTAGTAGCGGGCGGTGCCCTGACTTTTGCCTTGGCGGCAGCAAATAATCTTGTGCAGTGTAAGGCGCCGGATATCTACCGCGGGCGTTTTTCGGCGATGTATTTGGCAGTGATGCTCGGGCTGGTGCCCGTCGGGCAGCTGATATTAGGGTTCGCCTCCGAGCATTTCACGGCTGTCGTCGCCGTACGCGCTTGTGCCGTGATTGCCATGGTCCTGATGGTGTTGTTTGCTTTCCTCTTTTCAATCTCTAAAGCGGAAGAAACGGTGGGACCGGACTAATCCGTCCACCAGTCGTAGATGTTTTCAAAGAGCTTAGCTTTAACGTAGACGTTGCGGCCGCTCTTATACAAGAGTCCTTTACTGATCCAATCGGAGAAGATTCGGCTCACTGAGACACGAGTCAGATTGACGACGGCTCCGTACTGCTCATTGGTCAAATCCAACGGAATTCGGTTCCACTCGGTATCCGAGATCGGGACGTCATAGTTGATCAAGAGCACTTTGAGAAAGCGTCTCAAACGCTCTGCCGGCTCCAGCGTGAAATTAGCAACCATTGCTTCAATAGAGCATTCCTGCTTACGCGTTACATGCGCGGCTTCCTTGGCGGCAAACTCACTGTTATTTTTCATCAGGTCGGTTAAAACATGCGGCTGCATAATCAGCACTTCGCACGGTCCGATCGCACGAGTTGTGACATTTACCCGATCCCCTGTGATGACGGAAAGGTCGCATGCTGAGCATCCGGGAATCAATAAACTCAAAACGCTCGGATGACTTTTGTAACGATCTGCAACATAGTAAGCTGCGGCCCCTTTGGTGATGAGGTAGAGCTTGGAGGGTTCGCCTTTGCCCTTGAGCAGATGACCCGGCCGAATAGAGCCGGGAACCCCGTATTTGCGGAATAATTCCTGCGTCTCGGGTAACTCTTTAGGCGGAACCCAGGGGTGGGTTTTGAAAATTTGTCGCATATTTAAGTACTTAATGGGTGCATAATCATTTTTGCACTGGCGAGAAGTTTTTAACAGTCAGTCACGTATTAACACCTAGTAAACGATAGACAAACAAATCTGTCAAAGGCACTATTACGGGATGACTAAAAACCAGCAGTTTAAAAAACAAACACATAGAGGCGCTTTTTCCGTCCTACGCGCTTGTAAGGAAGAACCTGTTTTCCGGGGCAAAAAGGTTGCTGCGTCCATGACGCTGGCATTGGTCTTTTTGTTGGGATTGGGCTCGCTCGACACACAAAATGCATTGACAGTTTCTTCTCCGGAGACTGTTGCCGACTCTAAAACTCCCCAGGCCGAGCCTCCGCTGAAGGTTAAATCTTTGAGCTACTCCAATTTCGAACGCGAAGATTTGACTAAGCCGTTCGAAACCGAGGAGCAGGTCATTGATCGAATGGAAACCAATGCCGCTCGTTTTATCGCAGAGCATTATCGCGTAGATCGCGAAGATGCGGCTGAAATTGTAGAGCAGGCGTTTATTTCCGGTAAAAACCACGACGTTGACCCTTTGTTGATTTTGGCAGTTATTGCGACTGAATCCTCTTTTGACCCGAAGGCTGGCAGCTCTGTCGGTGCGAAAGGTCTGATGCAGGTTCACGCCAAAGTGCATGCCAAACGCTTCAAAGAGTTCGGCGGTCTTAAAGCCGTTCATGAAGTGGAAGCCGGAATTGAAGTCGGTACCCAGATTCTTAAAGAATATCTGAATAAGACCGGCTCTCTGAAGGGCGCATTGAAGTACTACGTCGGTGCTGCTAAGCATTCTCACGACGGCGGGTACAGCCGCAAGGTTCTCTCTATGAGAAACCATCTTCGTCTGGCTGCCAGCGGTCAGGTAGAAGCGGCAAAGATTCAGGCTCGTGCGCCGAGCAAGTTCCCTGAGAACTACAGAGACGGTCCGGTTTTTGCGACCTACGGCGCTAACTTGGCCCGTGCGATGACCGAAAGTTACAAGCCGAAACAGACGTCCGGTTCTTCCGAAAGCGGTTCGGCCTAATCTAAAGGCTTAACGAAAGTCGCCCCACAAAGTTTGAGCAAAGGAGGCGGCAGCAATAGCTGCCGTTTCTGTTCTTAGGACCCGGCTGCCGAGCTTGCGGCTATAAAAGCCGTCGTCGACCAATATCTCGATTTCTTTAGGTGACAAACCGCCTTCAGGTCCTATAGCAAAGGTGACCGCCGCGGGTACTTCTGAAGAATCGTAAGTTTTACCGACTGGACTTAAAACGAACTTGAGACCTTCAGCATAGGCTGCAGCTTCTTTAAGACTTGTACAGAAGCGGATGTTGGGAAGATAGTTCTCCCCGCATTGCTGACAGGCAGAAACTGCAATTTTGTTCCATCGCTCAACTCGTTTTACAGCTTTTTCTCCGGTAAGGCGCACTTCGCCGCGATCTGAAGGGAAAACGGCAATCTCGGCATAGCCGAGTTCGCAAGCCTTTTCAATAATCCAATCCATTTTTTCGTTGGCAACGAGCGCCTGCATGAGGACAAGCTTCAGCCCCCGAGGCTGCATGATGACTTCCTGAGGAATTACTTCTGCGAAATCTGTTGCAAAACGGATCGTCCCTTTAACAGCACAGCCTTTTCCATTGAATACTTCTACCGCGTCACCCTGCCTCATGCGCAGAACCCGCATCGCATGGTGTACGGCTTCGGGCGGCAGAACAAGCGGTGCTTCAGTGTCAGCGGAATTGAAAAAATAGTAAAAGCGGGGCATGTTTTGTTAAAAGTGCTTTCAGAGGAATACAAAATGATAAAGCAATTGGCGGATTATTAAGGAAAATAAGGAGGGTTTTTCGGCTAAACAGCTGATTTCGATAAGGGCTTAGAGTTGGTAGAATTACACTGATTATTAAGCCCGGATTTCGGGATTTTTCTTATTTAGACCATATTGACTATGTCCTCTTCCGTCTCCAGTAAGACAATGGCCAACGCCGTTCGCGCATTGGCCATGGATGCAGTCCAAAAAGCAAACTCCGGTCACCCCGGAATGCCGATGGGTATGGCAGACATTGCTGTCGCCCTTTGGACTAAACACCTTCGTCACAATCCTTCTGATCCTAAATGGCTCGGCCGCGACCGTTTTCTTCTTTCCAACGGTCACGGATCTATGCTCCAGTATGCATTGCTTCATCTGGCAGGCTACGACCTCACAATTGATGATCTGAAGAACTTTCGCCAACTTCACAGCAAGACGCCGGGACACCCCGAAATCGGAGTGACGTCAGGCGTTGAAACATCAACCGGTCCGCTTGGACAAGGGATTGCCAACGCTGTCGGGATGGCTTTGGCTGAGAAAATGCTGGCGGCCGAATTCAACGAAGAGGGCTATGACATCATCAACAACTACACCTATGCATTCTTAGGTGACGGCTGCTTGATGGAAGGCATTTCTCACGAAGTCTGCTCTTTGGCCGGTGTTTGGAAACTCAACAAACTCATCGCTCTGTACGATGACAACGGTATTTCCATCGACGGCAAGATCGAAAACTGGTTCGGCGAAAACGTTCGCGAGCGCTTCGAGTCCTATAACTGGAACGTGATCGGTCCGATCGACGGCCACGACATCGAGGCTGTTTCCGAAGCTATTGAAGAAGCTAAGAAATCCGACAAGCCGACATTGATCGACTGCAAGACGGTTATCGGATTCGGTTCTCCCAACCGCGCAGGCACAAACAAAGCGCACGGTTCTCCTCTGGGAGACGAAGAGCTTGCTGAAGCTAAGAAAGCTCTGGGCTGGGAATACGCTCCCTTTGAAATTCCTCAGGAAATTTACGAAGCATTCGACGCTCGTCAGGCCGGTGCCGAAATGGAAGAGGCATGGCTTGAAAAATATCGCCGTTATGCAGAAGCCTTCCCGGCTAAAGCGGCTGAATTAGAACGCCGCATGAAAGGCCAGCTGCCGGAAAACTGGGATGATGTGATTCTTGAAGCCATCGTCAATGCAGCCGGCGAAGCCAAGACAGTCGCGACCCGCAAGGCCAGCCAGATGGCTTTGAACGCTTACGCACCGCATCTGCCCGAACTGCTCGGCGGCTCTGCTGACCTCACAAGCTCCAACCTGACCAACTGGGAAGGGGTTCAGGCCATGAGACCCGATACTTATCTCGGACGCCATATTAACTACGGTGTCCGTGAATTCGGCATGTGCGCCATCCTGAACGGCATCGCTTTGTACGGCGGATTCATCCCGTACGGCGCTACCTTCCTTACCTTCGCAGACTACGGCCGCAATGCACTGAGAATGGCCGCACTGATGAAGCTGCGCTCTATCTTCGTCTTTACACACGACTCCATCGGTGTCGGTGAAGACGGTCCGACACATCAGCCGATCGAACAGACAGAAAGCCTGCGCATCATTCCGAACATGGATGTCTGGCGTCCTGCCGATACCTGCGAAACACTTACAGCCTGGGCCTGCGCAATTTCCCGCCAGGACGGTCCTTCTTCCCTGATCTTCAGCCGTCAGAACCTTCCGTTCGTTGAACGCGACGAGATCAATGTCGATGACATGGAAAAGGGCGGCTACATCATGCTTGAAGCTCCGAACGGTCCTTCTTCCGTTGAAGTGACCTTGGTTGCTACCGGCAGCGAAGTTGCCCTGGCAGCAGAGGCCCGCAAGCAGCTTTTGGCGATGAACATCCAGACACGACTCGTTTCTATGCCCTCTACGACAGTCTTTGATCGTCAGGACAAGGAATATCGCGACTTCGTCTTAGGCGAAGGCAGACCTGTTGTCGCCATCGAAGCCGGCAGAACCGACGGCTGGTGGAAGTACATCCGCGGCGCCGGTACTGTTATCGGCCTGGATCATTTCGGCGAGTCTGCCCCCGCTTCCGAACTCTTTAAACTTTTTGGTTTCACCGTCGATAACGTTGTTGAAACTGTTCAGCAAGTTCTTTCTCAAGGAAAATAAACATGACCATTCGAGTTGCTATTACCGGTTACGGCCGCATCGGTCGAAACGTCCTCCGTGCTTTTTATGAAGAAAATAAATGGCCGGACGTCAAGATCGTTGCCATTAACGATACTGCAAAACCCGAAGCCACCGTTCATCTGACCAAGTTCGACACAACACACGGCAAGTTCAACGGTGACGTTTATTGGGACGACGGTCATCTGGTCGTGAACGGAGACCGCATTTTCATGTGCTCCGAACGTGATCCGAAGAAGCTTCCTTGGAAAGATCTGGACATCGATATCGTTCTCGAATGCACCGGTGCATTCCGCGATAAAGAAGGCGCAATGCAGCACATTGAAGCCGGCGCCAAGAAAGTTTTGATTTCCGCTCCCGGCAAGGACGTTGACGCCACCGTTGTTTACGGCGTGAACCAGAATGTTCTCAAGGCAAGCGACGTCGTTGTTTCCAACGCTTCCTGCACAACCAACTGCATGTGCCCGTTCGTTAAGCCTTTGATGGACAAACTCGGCATTGTTGACGGCATGATGACCACCATCCACGCTTTCACAAACGATCAGGTTCTCACCGACGTTAAGCACAAAGATCTGCGCCGTGCTCGTGCCGCTGCCGACAACATCATCCCGACAAAGACCGGTGCCGCTAAAGCCGTCGGTGTTGTGATTCCCGAACTGAAGGGCAAGCTGGACGGCTACGCCATGCGCGTTCCGACTCTGAACGTTTCCGTTGCCGACCTTACTTTCAACGCCAAGCGTCCGACAACCGTTGAAGAAGTCAACAAGATCATTCTTGAAGCTTCCGAAAGCCCTGAACTCAAAGGCATTCTCGGCTACAACGAACTGCCGCTGGTTTCTTCCGACTTCAACCACACTTCCTTCTCCTCTATCTTCGATGCCACCCTGACTAAGGTTATCGACGGTACGCTGGTGAAGGCTGTTGCTTGGTATGACAACGAGTGGGGCTTCTCCTGCAGAATGCTCGACACCGCCGTTGCAATGTACAACGCGAAGTAATTCTTAAAAATAATTGATCAAACCCCGCTTCGTCGGGGTTTGGTCTAACAGGAAAGAAGATCCATGAAAGTCAAAACACTTGAAGAATTGGTCAATGAAGGCGCGCTTGAAGGGAAGCGTGTTTTTATTCGTGCCGACATGAATGTTCCCCGCGATGCAGAAGGCAACGTTACTGACGATCATCGCTTGAAAGAATCCATGCCTGCCGTGAAGATGGCTCTGAAAGGCGGGGCCGGCGTGATGGTTTGCTCTCACTTAGGTCGTCCTAAGGAAGGCGAACTCACCGAACAGGACAGCCTGGCAAAAGTTGCCGAAACTTTCGGCAAGATGCTCGGCATGCCGATCCGTTTTGAAAAAGAATGGCTCGACGGCGTGGACGTTAAGCCCGGTGAAGTCGTAATTCTTGAAAACTGCCGCGGCAACGTCGGTGAGAAGAAGAACGATCCCGAACTCGTTAAGAAGATGGCAAAGCTTTGCGATATCTACGTTAACGACGCTTTCGGAACGGCTCACCGTGCTCAGGCTACTACTGACGGTTTGGCCCGCGAAGCTGAAGTCGCCTGTGCCGGTCCTCTGCTGGCCAAAGAAATTAAGGCTTTGACTAAGGCGGTTGCCGAAGCCAAGCGTCCGCTGGTTGCTATCGTCGGCGGCTCTAAAGTTTCCACCAAGCTGACTATTTTGAAGCATCTGGCTCCGCTGGTTGACACTTTGATTGTCGGCGGCGGTATTGCCAATACTTTCCTTCTGGCTCAGGGTCATCACATCGGTACTTCTTTGGCCGAACCTGCACTTGTCGGTGAATGCAAAGAAGTCATGAAGATCATGAAAGAGAAAGGCGGTCATCTTCCTCTTCCGGTTGACGTTGTCGTGGCACATCATATCGGTTATGACGCCGGCTTCAGAATCTGTGATCTTGACGATATCGAAGCAGACGAAATGATCCTCGATATCGGTCCGAAGACCAGCAAGATGCTCGCTGAATACCTGAAAGATGCTAAGACGATCATCTGGAACGGTCCGGTCGGCGTTTTCGAAATGGACAACTTCAAAGAAGGTACCCGCGACCTCGCTGAAAAAGTTGCTGAAGCTACTGCTAACGGTGCTTTCACGATCGTCGGCGGCGGCGATACGATTGCTGCAGCCAAAGCCTTTAACGTGGCAGAGAAAGTTTCCTATATCTCCACCGGCGGCGGTGCTTTCCTTGAGTTCCTTGAAGGCAAGACATTGCCTGCCATCGCAGCGCTTCAAGAAAGAACGAAATAATCTTTTCCTCTGATGCAGCAGGGCCTGTCGATTTCAAAATCGGCAGGCTTTGTTTTTTGACCAAAGGATTGCCTGATTTTGGACTTAATAGAAATAGGAAAACTTTTAAACGTGACAAAACAAAAGCCGCCATCAAAACTGAGGCGGCTTTTTGAACAGATTTCTGTCCTAGCAGGTTAATGCTGTTTTAAAACGTACTTTCTCCAAAGCTGAACAAGAAGCGCGCAGGAGAAGGGAACCAGAGCGGCAAGGATACCGACAACCAGAATCAAAGAAAGATTGTTCTTGATGAACGGGATGTTGCCGAAGAGGTAGCCGGAAAGAACGATGCCGCCGACCCACACAATGGCACCGCCGCCGCTGTACAGCTCAAAACGCAGCGGATTCATCTTGGCAGCACCGGCAACCAACGGGGCAAATGAACGGACGATCGGTACGAAACGGGCGAGCACAATCGTTTTGCCGCCGTGTTTCTCGTAGAAGTCATGCGTTTTTCTCAGGGCATCTTGGTCAATCCAGCTAATGGAGCCGTCGTAAATCTTATTGCCGAGCCAATTGCCGATATAGAAGTTCGTTGTGTTTCCGAGGATCGCACCGAGAGAAATGATGACGATGAGGAGCCAGGGATTCAAAGCACCTGCTGCGGCAGCCGCACCGGCGATGAATAGGAGAGAGTCACCCGGGAGAAAGGCACAAATGACGATGCCGGTTTCGCTGTAGAAGATCATGAAGAGCACAAGATAGACCCACCAGCCGTAGGTTTGTGCAATGTACATGATGAAGTGATCCGCATTGCGGAACAGTTCCAAAGTAAGTGTCAGAAAGTCCATTTTCTTTTTCTGTAGTCAATGGATCGAAATTGTAGCGGAATTGTTGAAAAGGACACTGAAAAAACAAGTCGGAAATTAGAAGTCTCTCTGTTTTGCTTTGGAAAAGAAATGGTTAACCTTCACCTCGATCCTGTAGGAAAGAAGAAAGTTTTCGACCATCTCATAGAAATCGGCAAGATGTCTTCCACAGGTCATATCGGTACGCATCTTGACTGCTGCACCTGTGCACC
>URYO01000038.1 GCA_900552195.1 uncultured Sutterella sp.
TTCTTCCTCGGCGAACACGGCTGGTTCGACAAGCGCTTCATGTACGAGGAATGCCAGCGCATGCCGCTTATCATCCGTTTGAGCCGCACGTTCTTCAAGTTTTAAGAGCACCTTCTGTGCACCTCGAATCACACTTCTCGGAATGCCCGCCAGCTTGGCCACAGCGATACCGTAGCTTTGATTGGCGGCGCCGGGTCGGATTTCGTGCAGGAAGACAATGTTCTTCGAACTTTCAGCGGCCGCCACATGAACGTTGACGACATCTGGGAGCGTCTTTTCTAACTGCGTCAGCTCAAAATAATGCGTTGCAAACAGCGTCAGGCTTCTGCAGTTCACAACTAAATCTTCCGCGATTGCGGCTGCCAAAGACAATCCGTCAAAGGTAGAAGTTCCGCGTCCGACTTCGTCCATAAGGACTAGGCTCTTATCGGTCGCCTGGCGGAGGATCAAAGCGGTTTCGGTCATCTCCACCATGAACGTGGAAAGTCCCCTTGCCAGATCGTCTGCGGCACCGATACGAGTCAGAATTTTATCGATGACGCCGATGTCCGCGCTCTCTGCGGGAACAAAGCTACCGCTGTAAGCTAAAAGAACAATCAGCGCGATGGAACGCATGTACGTTGATTTACCACCCATGTTCGGTCCGGTAATGATGTGCAGACGGTGCTGGGCATCGAGGTCGCAGTCATTCGGTACGTAGTTCTCGATCGTTTCTTCGACAACCGGGTGTCGGGCACCCTTAATCTCCACAGAGGTCACCGGAACAAAATTCGGTTTAATCCAGCGGTAGGTATCGGCGTGCTGAGCAAAAGAAGAAAGCGCATCAAGGACGCTGACGCCGTGAGCGGAATTCAAAAGATCCTGGCAGAAGGGCTTGCACTTAAGAATGAGCTCTTCGTAAAGCTGCTTTTCCAAAGCTTTGGATCGTTCCTCTGCGCTGACGGCTTTGTCCTCAAATGCTTTGAGTTCTGGCGTGATGTAGCGTTCAACGTTTTTGAGGGTTTGGCGCCGGCGGTAATCCGCTGGGACTTTATCAATTTGGCCTTTAGGGACTTCAATGAAATAGCCTTGAACGCTGTTGAATTCCACTCGAAGATTGGGAATGCCTGTTCGTTCTTTTTCACGGGCTTCGTAGTCAACTAAGAATTGACCGCCGTGATTTTTAAGGGCGCGAAGTTCGTCAAGCTCAGCATTAAATCCTTCGGCAATAACATTGCCGTCGCGGATAAAGGTGCTCGGTTCTTTTTTTAGAGAAGCGCAAAGAAGCTGATAAAGCTCTTCGGGGAGCGGCAGCTCTTCCGCGGTTTCTTTGAGAAGTTCGGAATCAAGATCCGACAGGTTCTCGGCTATTACATTGAGCGACGGCAGCGCGTCCCGCAAAGCAGCAAGTTCACGAGGTTTGACTGAGCCTAAAGCGATACGCGTAGCGGTTCGTTCAAAGTCGGGAATGCTTTTTAGGAACTCGTTAATGTTTTCCAGCTTTTCCATCGAGCCCAAAAGAATCTCGACAGCATCCGACCGTTTGGTGGCTTCAGACTGATCTCGACAGGGCGAAGTCAGCCAGGAAGCAAGACGGCGGCTTCCCATCGCCGTCCGGCAATGGTCCAACGTCGAGAAGAGCGTATTGGTCTGCTCTCCACGCAGCGTACGGACAATTTCAAGGTTTCTGCGGGAGGCAGCATCAAGGCCTAAGTGGTCGTTGTCCGTCTCGCGGGTAATGGCCGTGATGTGCGTTAAGTCGGTTCCCTGGGTGGAACGGGCATATTCCGCTACCACTCCGGCCGCAGTAATCAAGAGGTCGGAGTCGGCGATTCCGAAAGGCTCAAGGGTGGAGGTTCCGAATTGCTTCAGCAGGGTCTTTTCTGCTCGAATTCGATCAAAGTGCCAGTCGGGAAGGGCAGATACAGAACGATCCGGGAAACGCTCTTCAGCAAGTTCGCGGTCATGGTCTGCAATCAAAATTTCAGACGGATTGATGCGTTCGATTTCGTTCAGAAGACCGGCCTCGGTGGTTTCCATCGCCTTGAAGACACCGGAAGAAATCGTCATCCAGGCTAATCCGACAGCGCTTCCCTTGCCTTGAATGTACACGGCGAGCAGTGTGCTCTCCGAGCGGTCGTTGAGAAGGCTTTCGTCTGTCAGCGTTCCCGGCGTGATCGTACGAACCAGCTTTCTTTCCATCAAACCTTTGCCCGGGGTACCGAGTTGCTCGCAGATGCCGACACTGAAGCCTTGATTGACCAAACGGACCAGATACTGATCCAGCGTCATGTAGGGAATGCCGGCCATTGGGATACGAGTCCCGGAGTTGGTGGACGAACGCGAAGTCAGCGTCAGCCCGAGCACTCTATGGACGAGTTCGGCGTCTTCGAAAAAAGTTTCGTAGAAGTCGCCCATTCGATACATGATCAATAAGGTCGGATTGTCGCGTTTGATTTGAATAAACTGACGCATTGCAGGCGTAAAGCTCAGCAAATCCTGTTCACTAATATTGGCAATCGAGGCGATAGACTTGTCGGACATTGATACTTGGATAATAAGTGGCGTTCGTTGATGATATCTCAACGGACAAAAAATCGATAAAAAAAGCCTTCGGACGGTTCGCCGAAGGCTTTATCAAAATTTGCGCTAAGGATTAAGCTTGGCGGCCCTGAATGACGTTAACCATTTCCGGGAAGATCTTCGGAGCGGCGGCAATGATTTCGCCTTTCTGAAGATAATCACCTTCGCCGGAGAAGTCGGTAACGAAGGCGCCGGCTTCACGGGCAATCAGTGCACCGGCAGCGATATCCCAAATCTTGATGCCTTTTTCCCAGTAGCCGTCAAAGCGGCCGCAGGCTGTCCAGCAAAGATCAAGAGCAGCAGAACCGATGCGGCGCAGACCGCAGGTCTTTTCCATCATGACCTTCATGGACTTGATGTAAGCATCGTAGTTATCGCCTTCGCGGAAGGGGAAGCCGGTGGCAAGCAGGGCATCCTGCATGGAATTGCAGCCGGAGACGCGGATACGGCGGGAATCAAGGTAAGCACCTTTGCCTTTGGTTGCGGTAAAGAGCTCATTGGCCATGGCGTGATAGACGACAGCATGGAGCGGCTGACCGTTTTTCAGCAGAGCGATGGAAACGGCAAACTGAGGAATTCCGTGAATAAAGTTCGTCGTGCCGTCGAGCGGATCAATGACCCAAGTGTATTCGGCGTCTTTCTTGCCGCTCTCACCGGTTTCTTCACCGAGGAATGCGTGATCGGGGTAGGCGGTCTTAAGTGTTTCTACAATGACGCGTTCGCATTCTTTGTCCACTTCAGTGACATAGTCGCCGAGACTCTTGTTCGAGATCTGAAGATTGCTGCGGTCACGGAAAGCGATGACCTGAATCTTGCCGGCGTCGCGAGCGGCCTTAATTGCCATGTTGAGCATGCCTTCATTCTGCATCGGCAGAGATGGAGCAGGGCGGTAATGTTTCTTCTGATCGCCGTTTTCAGCGCTTTTACGGCTGGTGGAGCGAGGAGCGCGCTTTTTATCGGTGGCCTTTGTCGTTTTTGCCATCGGCTTAGTTGTGGTTGCCATTTATTCCTCTGATGAACTTTTTATGCACCGCCTCAGCGGTGAAGTAAACTTTAGAGTCAGAAATTTTACCTCAAGAGACAGTAGTTTATGGACTTCCTTCCCCAACGAGGGCGTATCCGCTTCGTTCTCGTTTCACCCAGCCACCCGGGCAATATCGGCTCTGCCGCAAGGGCGATTAAGACCATGGGATTTGACCGTCTATACGTCGTGAGCCCCCGTCATCCCGAGTACCGCACCGATCCGGATGCAATTGCTTTTTCTACTCATGCTGTCGATGTTCTTCAAAACAGCGTCTGTACTGAGACACTTTTAGAAGCGTTAAAAGATGTTTCTTTTGCCTGTGCGCTCTCCGGCTACGATCGGGAATTCGGACCTCCTCTGGCAGACTTGCAGACTTCCTGCGAAATGGTCAAGACATGTTTGGAAGAAAATCCTCAGGAAGAAATCGCCTTTGTCTTCGGAACGGAAAGAAGCGGCCTGACGAACGAAGAGATGATGCTCTGTCAGCTCTGTACCGCTATCCCGGCTAATCCTGAATGCGATTCCCTGAATCTGGCCCAGGCTATGCAGGTGACGGCTTATCAGGCTCAGCAGACACTTCGCGGAAGAGCCTTGGATGCGCATGCCAGCCGTTTTGAAGGTGAGGCGCCCGCAAGTGTGGAAGCCATTGAAGGGCTCTATGAACACCTTGAAGAGGCAATGATCGCCTGCGGAGCTCTGAATCCCGAACGTCCTAAGCTGATGATGCCCAAACTGAAAAGAATTTTGTCCCGTTCCGGTTTAAGCGTACCCGATGTCGATAGGCTTAGGGGGATCTGCGCTGCGATTATTTGTCCGCGGGCGGAACGCAGCGGAAGAAAATCGAAAAAAGACGGACAGCAATAAGAGATTCAGAGGGAAGGATGTTTTCGAGAATCAAAGGAGATGTCAACTCCATTTATGAAAGGGATCCTGCCGCGCGTTCACGCTGGGAGGTTCTTCTTTGCTACCCCGGACTGCATGCCATCATTGCACACCGAGTGGCACACTGGCTGTGGAATAAAGACTGGAAGGTAAGCGCAAGAGCACTTTCCCAGTGCAACCGCTTCTTAACCGGAATTGAAATCCATCCGGCAGCAAAGATCGGAGACCGCGTGCTGATTGACCACGGCATGGGAGTCGTGATCGGAGAGACGGCTGAGGTCGGAGATGACTGCACGATTTATCACGGCGTCACGCTGGGCGGAACTTCTCTTGCCTCGGGAACAAAACGGCATCCGACGATCGGTAAAAACGTCATTGTTGGCGCCGGCGCCAAGATTCTCGGCGGTTTTGAAATCGGCGATAACTGCCGCATCGGCAGTAACGCCGTGGTGATCAAGCCGCTCCCGCCCAACTCAACAGCTGTGGGCAACCCGGCTCGAATCGTGGATAAATCCAAGAAAGCGGTTCCGAAGAAAGAGCCTGAGCCTCAGCCTGACCCGAAAGCCCAGGTTCGTTTAGCTGCCTATGGCGTCGTTGCTAACGAAGAAGACCCGTACGTAGAGAAGATTAAATCGCTCGAGAATTTGCTTCAGGAGCAGCAGGCACGTCTGGACGAAATGGAAAAGAAGATCAGCTAAGCACACCTGATCTAAGCCCAAAACAAAACGTGCAGCCCGAAGGCTGCACGAATCAAAGAATAATCTCTGATTAAACGTTGTTCTGCGGGACGGTGTAGAGCTCGTCGATCTCAGCGCGGAGTTTTTCGCGGATGATCGGACGGCGAAGCTTCATCGTGACCGTCAGACATCCGTTGTCAACGGTCCAATGTTCCTTCAACAGGCGAATATTTCGCGGAATACCGTACTGCGGGAAGCGAGAAGCAGCTTTCTTTAAACGCTTCAGCGCGGCCATGCGGATGTCGCGACGCATGAGCATGCGGTCGTCTGAAGGATCCACATTGAATTCCTTAGCAAACTTCTCCCACTCGGCTTCGTTGACGACAGCTAAAGCTGTGATGAAAGGACGAGCTTCGCCCACCACCATGACCTGCTCAAAAAGCGGATCTGTCTGAATCGCAAGTTCCATGTCGGTCGGAGGAATCTTCTCTCCGGTGGAAGTTACGATGATTTCTTTGATTCGACCTTTGATGCGGATGCGGCCGGCATCCGACAAGTCAGCTTGGTCGCCCGTTCTGAACCAGCCGTCCTCGGTAAAGACTTCGGCTGTTGCGTCAGGACGCTTCCAGTAGCCTTTCATGACAGTCGGGCCTTTAACCTGCAGCTCTTCTATGTCTCCGAGACGAATTTGAAGTCCGGGAATCGGCTGTCCGACCGTGACGGGATTGTTGCAGTTCTCGCGATTCAAGGAAATAACCGGAGAGGTCTCGGTCAGACCGTAACCCTGGCGCAGTTCAACGCCCATGGCGTTGTAGAAACGGCCGATAGCGTTGTTTAACGCGGCACCGCCGGCAATCGCGATTCTCAATCGGCCTCCGAACACATCGCGGATCGGGAGCACGATGCGGCTTTCCAGCATCGGCCAAATGAAAGAATCAAGCCAGGAAGCGGAAGAAGAGGGAACGGCCAGGCCGTTACGGCGGCAGAATCTTCTCCAGCCGATCATTTCGGCTTGATCGGCAAGCGTGGCGGCAATGCTTCCCTTGGACTGAAGACTCGCTTTGATGCGGCTATGAAACTGCTCAAAGACGCGAGGTACGGCCACAAAAATCGTCGGACGGATGATCTTCAGGTCTTCGGCAAGTTTTAAGACGGAGCGGGCAAAACCGACTTCGGCGCCTAAGAACAAAGTGAAGTAGAAAGTGACGGTTCTTTCGAACGTATGAGAAAACGGCAGGAAAGACAGGAAGACGTCATCGGAACCGACGTCAATCACCTGAGAAAACGATTTCACGTTGCTTAAAACGTTATCGTGCGTGAGCATGACGCCTTTCGGTTTACCGGTGGTGCCTGAGGTGTAGACGATGGCAGCGAGGTCATCGGGATCAATCGAGACTTCTTTAAGGTCGGTGTTTTCTCCCTGTTTGAGCCAATCGGAAAGATTGACCACAGGGACAGGAGAGTCTTCTGAAGCACCCTCGGCATCGTTTCCGGTCGTGACGACGAGTTTGAGGTACGGATATTCTTTTTGCGCGTTCAGCATGGCGTTCCAGCGCAGAGTACGCGGAACAAAAAGAATCTTAGCTTCCGAATTGTTCAGAATGAAAGCGCTGGAAGACGGCGTATCAACCGCGTGCAAAGGAACCGGAACCATGCCTTGCGAAAGGATGCTCAAGTCGCAGGCGGTTGCCGTGATGGAATTGGGCAACAGGACAGCTGCGTGGTCGCCTTTTGATAAGCCGGAGGCCGTAAAGGCTTTGCGCCAGCTGCGAACCATATCAGCGAATTCTTTCCAAGTTACGCTGATCCAAGTCTTAGATTTGTCGTCAAACTGGCGATAAGCAACCTTGTTCGGGCGAACTTTTTCGTTGATCGCGAGCAAGTCCGGAATGATGCGCATGTTGTTGAGGTTGTCAGCTGTCATTTACTTTCCAAAATTTTCATAAAGTTTCTCGATTTCGTCACCGTGTTCGGCCACGATAACGCGGCGCTTCAATTTCAGCGTAGGCGTTAAAGAATCGTTTTCAATTGTCCAAGGTTCTTTGAGAAGAAGCACGGAACGAGGTACACCATACTGCGGAAATGATTTGCAGGCGGTCTTGATGCGTTTAAGGATTTCCCTGATAACTGCCTTGTTGGTAAGGATTTCAGGATCTTTGGGATCCAGGTTCAGAGAAACGACAAATCGTTCGAAGTTATCTTTGTTCAGCACGAGGAGGCCGACGATAAAGGGACGATTGTCGCCGTAGACCATGGCCTGATCAAAAAGCGGATCCCTTTCGATGGCTTGCTCGATGTCGACAGGGGGCACCTTCTCGCCGGTAGACGTCACGATGATCTCTTTAATGCGGCCTTTGATCTTCAGGTAGTTGCCGGGAAGGATGTCGGCTTGGTCACCGGTAGAGAGCCAGCCTTCGGGATCCAGAGTCTTGAACGTGTCTTCCGGACGCTTCCAGTAGCCTCTCATGACCTGCGGTCCGCGCACTAAGAGCTCGTCTTTTTCTCCCAGTTTGGCTTCAATACCTTCGAGGATCGGCCCGACAGTATCGGGATGATTGGCTCCGATTTTATTGACGGAAATGATCGGGGAAGTTTCGGTCATGCCGTAGCCTTGGAAGATTTCAATTCCTAAGCCGATGATCGTTTTGGCAACTTCCGGGCTCAGGGCTGCACCGCCGGAAACCGCGACGCGCATGCGGCCTCCGAAGGAGTTCTTAATCTGATTGCGAACGAGTTTGTCGTAAAGAGGATCCATCAGACGATCGAAGGCTGCCGGGACAGCGGAGTCGACGGGCAGGCCGTTGCAGCGGCAGAAATTACGGTAACCGGCGTCAACAGCCGCGTTGAAGACTAGGCGGCTCACGGCGCCTTTTTGTTTCAGACGTTCGTTGATCTTAGCTGCGACTTTTTCAAAAACTCTCGGAACGGACATCATGATGGACGGACGTACAAGTTTTAAATCGTCCAGAATGCGTGCAACTCCTCGGCTGAAAGTGACTTTATTGCCCATTCCCAGGCCGATGTAATAGGAAGTGGTGCGCTCGAAGGTGTGAGACAGCGGGAGGAAGGATAACCAGGTGTCGGAAGGATTCGGCGCGATGTTGTAAAGCAAGGCCGAAATATCGCTCATGATATTTTTATGTGTGAGCATGACACCTTTAGGTTTACCGGTTGTACCAGAGGTGTATACCAAAGCGGCCAAGTCTTCCTCTTCGGGTCCGGGCGGAAGGGTTAAGACGGATTCGCTTTCTTTCAGCCATTCAGCAACGTTAACGCTGCGAACCTCTTTGCTTTCAGGTTCGGATTCATCATCGATGTAGACGACTGTGCGGAGCTGAGACAAATCGGCGCCGGTTGCTTGAATGGCATGCCAGCGTGCGCGGTTAACAGTGACGAGGAGCTTCGTGTCCGAATCTTCCAGAATGTAGGCGCAGTTGGCCGGCGTGTCGATGATATGCAGCGGGACCGGAACAAGGCCGACGATCAGTGCGCCCTGATCAAAACAAACGGCATCAATGCCGTTTGGCAGAAGCATGGCGACTCGATCGCCTTTCTTTAAACCGGAGGCTACAAACGCGTTGGCCCAATCTAGGGCGCGAGCGTAGAGCTCTTTAAAAGAGAGCGTTTCCCATTGTTTGGTTTTGGCATTGAATTGACAAACGGCCGGATCATCTCCGCGGATTTCTAGGTGATGAGAAATAAGCTCAGGAATAACGCGGAGCTTTCGAATCCCTTCAGCGCGGGTAAATTCATTATCTTGTGGTTGCTGCATGATTGATTATTTTGAAGAAGAGTTGTCCGTAACCGCAAAGTTCAAATTCAGGGCACGGATGATTTTGAGAATGGTTGAAAATTCCGGAGAACACTGTCCCGAAAGCGTGCGGTAAAGGCTTTCTCTGGAGAGTCCAGTTTCTCGGGCAAGGCGGGACATGCCGTAATTCTTGGCAATACGCCCGAGTGCCGCTGCAATTTCCGCAGCGTCGTTCTGAGCGCTCTGGAGCATTCGATTGAGCGAATTGACGAGCTCTTCCGTGTCTTCCTTAAGAGAAGAGGAAGGAGTTTTTGTCGATAAATTCATCAAATTTAGGCGCGGAGCC
>URYO01000039.1 GCA_900552195.1 uncultured Sutterella sp.
AGAACAGCCGGCGTTTTCACAAGAGGAAAACTTAGATTTCCTTAGCCAAAGTTTCGGCTAAGCCGATGTAAGTGGCCGGTGTAAGTTTCTGCAGAGAGGCTTTGGCATCCTCAGGAATGTCCAGCGTTGCAACAAACTCATGGATGGTTTCAGGGCTGATGCCTTTACCGCGGGTAAGAGCTTTGAGCTGTTCGTACGGATGAGGAACACCGTAACGGCGCATCACGGTCTGGATGGCTTCGGCCAGAACTTCCCAGGACTGATCCAGATCGGCGGCAATGGCTTCTTCGTTCAGACGAAGTTTGTTCATGCCGCGTTCCAGAGCGGTGTAGCCGACAATGCTGTAGCCGAAGGCGACGCCTAAGTTTCTGAGAACAGTAGAGTCAGTCAGGTCGCGCTGCCAGCGAGAGATCGGGAGCTTCTGAGCGAGGAACGTAAAGAAAGCGTCAGCCATGCCGAGGTTGCCTTCGGAGTTTTCGAAGTCAATCGGATTGACCTTATGCGGCATCGTGGAAGAGCCGACTTCACCTTCTTTAAGCTGCTGCTTGAAGTAGTTCAAGGAGATGTAGCCCCAGATGTCACGGTCTAAGTCGATCAGGATCGTGTTGGCACGAGTAATGGCGTTGAAGAGTTCTGCCATATAGTCATGCGGTTCAATCTGAATTGTGTAGGGATTGAACGTCAGGTGCAGACGATTTTCAACGACATTGCGTGCAAAAGCAGGCCAGTCTTTGTCCGGATAAGCGATGGTGTGGGCGTTGTAGTTGCCGACGGCGCCGTTCATCTTGGCGAGCAGTTTCACTTTTTCGATGGTCTGGACGGCAAATTCGAGACGAGCGGCAACGTTGGCCATCTCTTTACCGACGGTAGTCGGAGAGGCGTGCTGGCCGTGCGTGCGGGAGAGCATGGAAACACCGGCCCATTCGTGAGCAAAACCTTTGAGCTTATCGATGATCAGCTGCAGATGAGAGCAGAGAAGCTGACGGCCGGAAGAAAGCATCAAGGCGTGAGAAGTGTTGTTGATGTCTTCAGACGTGCAGCCGAAATGAACGAATTCGCTGGCGGCAGCCAGATGTTCATTGACGGTCATCTTGCTCTTGATCCAGTACTCAACGGCTTTAACGTCATGGTTGGTGGTTTTTTCGATGTCTTTGATCGCCTGGCAGTCGGCAACGGAGAAGCTGCTGACTAATCCGCGAAGATAAAGTTTGTCTTCTTCGGAAAGATCTTTAAGTTCGGGCAGGTTGAATTCGGAAAGGGCGATGAGCCATTCAACTTCAACCGTGACACGAGCACGCATCAGTGCAAATTCGGAAAAGATGTCGCGGAGTTCGGCAGTTTGGCGTCCGTAGCGGCCGTCGAGGGGAGAGATTGCGGTAAGAGCAGACAGTTCCATGACGATGAAATTCATAGAGAAATAAAAAGGAGACAACATTTTAGCAACTTGCAATGAGCATTTTTGCGTTGACTCCCGGACGGATGTTCTAAATCTTTAACGACTTGGCGCGGGTAGTTCGGAGGAAAAGCGAGCGGTCAAAAGAAAAGTCGCCGGAGAAGAACTCGAGCGGCTTTTGATAGTACCGAATATTAGAGAACAACCGGTGTATTGGGTACCGGATCCTGAACAGGTTTGTTCGGGAAAGGCTTAGAGAGGATCGCGGCTAACGATCTGAAAGCCTGACAGACACCTTCTTCGAACTTTTTATCGGCAAATGCGATTTCCATCTGTTTGACGATGTCATCCAGCTGGGTTTGTGTAACCTCTCGTGCTGCTCCTCGATCTAAATAAATCTCAATCGCGCGGTCTGAGAGGTTTAAATAAATTAAGACGCCGTTGTTGTCTTCCGTGTCCCAGACGCCATAACGGCCGAAAAGCTCTTTGGCTCGCTGCGCGTCAGTGACGTTCTCGCGCAAACCTTTAGCAGGGATGCTGCGTTCAATGATGAGTCGGAACTCAGCACTTGTCCGTTGTTCGCATTCTTCAATGCACTTGGTGACGGCATCCAGAGAAGACTGCGGGAATGCCAGGGTTACGGGGACGGGAGACATCACCCAATGTTTAAGAATTCTTCCGATAGACATTTTTACCAGCCTCCGCTCGCGCCGCCGCCGGCTGCGTCACCGCCTCCGCCTGAACCGGCTCCGCCGCCCATGCCGCCGCCAAAACCGCCTCCGCCTCCAAATCCGCCGAAGCCGCCGAACCCGTCATCTCCGCCGCCGCGTTTACCGCGGTAACGGCGATCGGTACCGTACATTTTGGCGGTGCGTCGGGCGCCGGCCTCAAGAACAGCGGTAGGAATGCACATGGCAATGACGACCACAATCAAAGCGATGACAATGCCGGCAAAGAGCGACTGCATGATAAATGCCGCTAAACCGCCGACAGCCAATCCTGCCAGAGGGGCTGATTTACGGCCCATCAGTTCGCGCAGCATCATCGTAATCACAAACCCGATGAAAAGCACGGCAACCCAAGGTTCGTCCCAAAGGGCTTCCGCCGGGTCGTAAAGAATATTGGCTTCTGCGCGCTTTTTCTGCGGCGCCGGAAGTTTGGCATCTTCAATCAGCGTAAATACTTTGTCTAAGGCCTGACTGATGCCCTGGTAGTAGTTGTTCTGGCGGAAGTTAGGCGCCATCACGTCCGTGATGATGCGGGACGCGGCCACATCGGGAATGGCACCTTCAAGCGCTCTCATCACATCAATGCGGATTCTGTGGTCGTTGACTGCGACGATCAGAAGAAGGCCGTCTCCGACATCTTTACGGCCTAGCTTCCAATTGTCACCGACACGATGCGCGTAGTCTTCGATCGGTTCGCCGTTTGTGGACGGAACGATGATGACGGCAATCTGAGAACCGTACTTTTCTTCAAAGCCGGCAAGTTTGGCTTCCAGGGAACGTTTTTGTTCGGCGGTCAGAAGATGAGCCGTGTCCGTGACGTAGGCCACTTCCGGTATCGGAAGCAAATTGGCCGCCGAGACCGTGCAGAACAATGCGCTCAGCCAGAAGAAGAACGCACCGATGAGGAGGCCGAATCGATTAAGGTTTGGCCGGAGCTGTAGCTGCTGAACCATTGAAATCTACCTTAGGAGGTGTCGTAATGGCAGCTTCGTCGGCTACCGCGTACTGAGCTTTAGGTTTGTATCCGAGGATCCAAACCCAGACCATCTGCGGGAATTGACGGATGTACGTGTTGTACTGCTGAACGGATTTAATGTAGCGGTTGCGTGCAATCGCGATGCGGTTTTCACAGCCTTCAAGCTGTACACGCAGGTCCTGGAAGGCTTTGTTGGCTTTCAAGTCAGGGTAGCGTTCGACAGTGACAAGCAGGCGGGACAGCGCGCTGCTTAATTCGCCCTGGGCCTGTGTGAATTTCTGGAAGGCTTCAGGATTTTCCATCAGCTCAGGGGTTGCCTGAATGGAAGTAGCCTTAGCGCGGGCATTGATCACCTGCGTGAGCGTGGATTTCTCGAAATCGGCTTCGCCTTTAACGGAATTAACCACGTTCGGAATAAGGTCGTTGCGGCGCTGATACTGGTTTAAAACTTCGCTCCAAGCAGCCTTGGTCGACTCATCAAGCGTCTGGATCTCGTTGTATCCGCATCCGGTCAGCATAGTTGCGGACATGAACATGCCAAGAAGAATAAGGAAAAAGCGTTTCATGACGGCCTCTTAATGTTTGCTTCTTAAGAAAAATAGGTTAACAGTTCGTCGTAAATAGAACGGACTTCGGCGCCCGGGGCATCCGGTTTTGCCGTGCCGAGCATAATCCAGCAGGCGATGACTTCGCCCTTCTTGCAAAGGGCATCGACGGCGTCGCGGTAGTGCGTGGACGAGCCGCTCACGATTTTACCTGCAAAGCCTTTGAGCTCAAGAGCGGCAAGGAAATTAGAGGTAGCAGCGCCGACGGTCATCCACTGCTCGTAGGTAGGAACTCTTTCGTTGTGTTCATCGATTTTGGCGACCACAGCGACCATAGCCGGAGCCTTTAAAGCTTTGCTGCGGGCGCGCTGGGCGCCTTCCTGATCAGCTCCGTCGGCCAGAGCGCCGGCTTCAAAAAAGTCGGCAAATTTCTGACGCTCTTCAATGACCACGAAACGAGCAGGGCTCAGATGGCAGTGATCAGGCGCTGCAATGGCCCATGTGAGGGCTTCAGCATAGTCTTCTTTAGAGGGGGCAGGTGTGGTGAGGTATTTTGCTCCGAGGGAGCGGCGTAACGTAACACGTTCAAGAACAGAGTCGTGCATTTGAGTTGAATCCAAGTACTTTCTTTAATTGCTTGAAAGTATGGCAGTCCGGCGTAATGACAGCGTCTAAATTCGCTCAAATTGGATGATTTGAAGGTCGAAAAGGCTCAAGAGAGAGTTGCTTTCGTTGCGGGAGGGTCAGAACGCAGATCAAGTGCTTCTTCTGAGTTCCAAAGACGCTCGATGACAGCGCGATGCTTCTCCGCATCTCCGCTGATATAAAACACTTCTTTGCCTTTTGCACCGTCCGAAAGTAAGCCGCGTTTGGAGAGCTGGTGTTTAAGTTCTCTGGCAACTGCTGCGCTTGGATCGATGAGTTCGGTTCCGCTGCCGAGTTCACGCTTCAACACGTTAGACAGGAACGGATAATGCGTGCAGCCGAGGACGAGCTTATCAGCACCTGCACGCTTGATCGGGTGCAGATACTTTTCGATTAGCTTTTGGGTCTTGAAGGAGTCCCAGTCACCGCTTTCGACGCATTCCATGAGACCCGGGCACGGAACCGAAACGACCTTGACCTTGGTTCCGGCAAATTCACGAACGAGTCTCAGGTAGCGTTCGCTGGTGATGGTGCGGGTCGTGGCGATCACGCCGACTACGCCGGTCTTTGTCGCCGCCGCTGCCGGTTTGATTGCCGGCTCGATGCCGATGATCGGAATATCAAACGTATCCCGCATCGTGTTAACGCCTTCTGCCGTGGCGGTATTGCAGGAAACTACGATCGCTTTAGCGCCTTTGGAAATCAGAAAGCGTCCGATCGCGAGACACCGTTCTTTTATGTACTCGGAGTTTCTGTCGCCGTACGGTGCGTAGAGACAATCACCGTAATAAATGATGTCTTCGCCGGGGAGGGCGTCTCGAACAGCGTGCATGACGGACAGGCCGCCGAGCCCCGAATCAAACATTCCGATTGGAGCGTTACTCACGGACAGCCTCCTTGCTGATGCGGCCTCGGTTCTTGAGGTAGCCGGGCAGCCAAGAACTGATGAGAATACTCAGCACCACCATGACGGCGCCGACGACAGCGCCCTTCGTAAACGGTTCTCCGATGGCGTAACCGATGATGCCGGCAAACACCGGTTCAAGGGTGTAGATGAGAACGGCGCGGGTCGGTGAGACGAATTTCTGAGCCCAGCACATCATGACCTGGTTAAAGACAATCATGCCGATCAAAATCGCCATACAGGCATAAGTCACGGGCGTAGGATCAAAGCGAACGTCTTCAAAGACAATGCAGTAGAGTGTGCTCCAAAACGTGACGGTAACCAACTGAGTAAAGCAAAAAGCTTTCGGATCACAAGAGTTGGCGAAGCGCCCGAGAACTAAGATTTCCATTGCGCAGGCGGCCGCACTGGCAATCGTCAGCCACTCTCCGATGTTTCCGTTAAAGGAAATTTTGGTGGGATCCAGGATGAGAAGCATGCCGATGAAGGCAAACAAAATTCCCCCGGCAATAATCGGGGTCGGACGTTTCCTAAAGATAACCCATTGGAAAAGCGGTACGAACGGAACGTAAAGTGCCGTCAGAAAGGCCGAAATCGAACTCGTAATCGTCTGCAGGCCCACCGTCTGCAGGAAGTAACCCAGAAAAATACACGTTCCCGTGGCGCAGCCAGCAATCCAATCGACTTTTTTGAGTTTGAAAAGGGCCGATCTCAAGAGGCACGCCATTAGAACGGCACCGCCTCCGAAACGTAAAGCAACAAGCAGCCCCGGCGAGAGTCCTTTAAGACTCAGGGACAAAAGAATAAAAGAAGAACCCCAAAGGGCCGTCACCATCACAAGGCCCCACTCGGGGCTGACGTTAAAGCGACTCGGCGTCATTTGTCTCGAGTTTTTCTAAAGTTCGGTTTACGAGGTTTAAAGGTTTGCGGGCGACGCGGCGCACCGGAAGCCGGTCTGCCGGAAGAGGCTCTTTTAGGGGCGGGACCGGTAAAACTTTCGCCGTCTTCCAAATATCTCCACTTACCGACCGGAAGCTTGCCGAGGCGGACATTGCCGACACGGACCCGTTTAAGTGCGAGGACTTTCAGACCGACAAGATCACACATTCGGCGAATCTGACGATTTCGGCCTTCACGAAGGACGAATTTTAATTGGTCTTCGTTGAGCCAAGAAACTTCGGCCTTCTCCAAAGGCTTACCGTCCAGTTCCAACCCGTGATTTAAAAGCGCAAGCTTCGCCGGAGGAAATTCGCTGTTGGAGCGGCCGTCGGTCATCGCAACACGCACGATGTATTCTTTTTCGACGGCGCTGTTCTCACCGATGATGGTTTTGGCAATGCGTCCGTCCTGAGTCAGAACCAGAAGGCCGGTGGAGTTGATGTCCAGACGACCGGCAGGAACAAGGCTCTTTAACTGAGAAGGATTAAAGCGGCGAGGAGAAGGATCATCGATCCAGCGGTTTCTCGGCGTAATCAAAATGCGTGCCGGTTCATGACCGTCTTCAGCCTGTCCGGAGACATAGCCGAGCGGCTTGTTGAGAATAATGGTCACACGCTCGTTCTGCTGATCTTGAGCCTTCCGGTCAATCGTGATCTTTTGGTCAGGGCGCACTTTGCTGCCGAGTTCGCTAACGACTTGACCGTCAACTTTAACCCAGCCTTTGGAGATCCACTCATCGGCTTCTCGTCGTGAACATAAACCGAGTTCGCTCATGCGCTTAGATAAGCGGACGAGATCTGCGGGTGTATCGCTCATTTGCTTTCCTTGTTGGGTCTTTCAGCGGCAGCGCGGGTCAGTCGATCCAGAACACCGGCTGAAGAATCGGTTAATTCCGGCTCGACAGCAAAGATAACATCTCCGCCGTCACGGTCGAGTTCGTGCAGCCATTTGTAAAGGTTGACCTGGAGTTCCTTGGCGTCTTTGTAGCCGCGAACTTTTTCTGCGACCGTGCTGAAGCGTTTCGCGATCTTTTCAGGCGCAATCAAAGAGAAGGTTTTGAAGTGACGGGCTAAGAACTGTGTCTCACCCGGCAGGTCGTCTGCCGAGACAATCTTTAAAACGTGCTCAGGCGCGTAGTGGCTCTTCATTGAGCCGGAGACGCGCGGAGAAGCGCCGACCGCACCGTGTTCAACGGGTTTGCCGATCACTTTAGAGATCATTTCGCCGCTGACATCGCCTTCGCGAAGGATGCGCGGTGTTTCGCCCGTGAGGTCAAGAATCGTCGATTCAATGCCGACGGTGCATTCTCCGCCGTCAAGGATGAAGTCGGTTTTGCCGTCGGGCTTTTCCCCGAGGTCATCACGCACATGCTGAGCGGTTGTCGGACTGATCTTGCCGAAGGTGTTGGCGCTCGGTGCGGCTAAGCCGCGGCCTTTGCCCGCGTCAAAACGCTTTAAAAGTTCGTGAGCCAAAGGATGCGACGGACAGCGAAGCGCAACCGTGTCCTGTCCGCCGGTCACAAAGTCTTTGGCATGTTCGGAGCGTTTTAAAACGATCGTCAGAGGACCGGGCCAAAACGCCTCAGTCAGCTTTTTGGCATCTTCCGAAATCTCTCGGGCCCAGTAGGGCAGAGCTTCTGCTGAGGCAACATGCACAATCAGCGGATGCGTGGCCGGGCGGTTTTTAGCAGCGTAAATCGATTTAACCGCCGCTTCGTTCTCTGCGTCGGCGGCTAAGCCGTATACCGTTTCAGTGGGAATAGCAACCAAGCCGCCGGCTTCGAGAATTTTGACGGCCTTCTCAAGATCAGAATGCATAACGTTATTCGGGAAGTTCGAGACCTAAAATGCGGGCCGCCATTTGGGCTTTAAACATCGCTTCCTCTTCCGTGGCGGCTAAACAAGTGATGTGGCCCATTTTACGTGCATGCCTCGGCTGCTTCTTACCGTAAAGATGCAATTTGAGACCCGGGATGTCCAGTACTTGGCTCCAATCCGGTTCACGGACGTTTTCGTTTTCATCGAACCAAAGATCTCCGAGCAGGTTGAGCATGACGGACTTAGAAACCTGAGTCGTATCGCCGAGCGGCAGATTGGCCATGGCGCGAACCTGCTGTTCGTACTGGCTGCAGATGCAGGCATCGATCGTGGCGTGACCGGAGTTGTGCGGTCTCGGAGCCAATTCGTTAACGACCAGACGTCCGTCGGAAAGTACAAAGAGTTCTGTGCAGAGCACGCCGACATAATCGAGCTTCTCAATGATTTTGGAAGCGATTTCACGGGCGCGGTTGGTGATGTCTTCGTCTAAACGAGCCGGCATGACGGAAACCGCCAGAATTCCGTTGCGGTGGTAGTTTTCAGACACCGGAAAAACGGCCACTTCACCCTTGCTGTTGCGGGCGGCGATGACAGAGACTTCTTTAAAGAGCGGCAGGCGCTTTTCTAAAACACAGCGAACTTTACCGAGCTTCTCAAAAGCCATTGCCAGTTCGCGGCGGTCATTCACCGTAATCTGGCCTTTGCCGTCATAGCCCAAACGGGCGGTTTTTAAGATGGCGGGGAAATAGGGAGCAGAAGCCTTCTTGAGATCCTCGTCGGATTCGATCAGCAAATGAGGGGCAACGGGAGCGCCGGCAGACTTGATGAAAGACTTTTCATCGAATCGGTCCTGCGTGATACGGACAGCGTTAGCAGCAGGGCATGTTTCGACGCCCTTAGATGCTAAGAACTCCAGAGCGGCAGCAGGAACGTTTTCAAACTCGGTCGTGACGGTCTTGCAGAGCGAGGCGAGTTCGGTCAGTGCAGCTTCGTCCGTATAGGGAGCACAGATGTGCTTTTCGGCAACAATGGCGGCCGGGGCGTTTTTATCAGGCTCCAATACGCAGACGCGGTAGCCTATCGTAGCGGCGGCTTGAGCAAACATGCGGCCTAATTGACCGCCCCCCATGAGTCCGAGCCAGCTGCCGGG
>URYO01000040.1 GCA_900552195.1 uncultured Sutterella sp.
ACTTCCTCCGGAAGCCCGAGCAGCTCTAAATGTCATGTCGCAGATGCAGCAACGACCGCCGGAAGACGTTCTTCGCGACGAAATAAAAAACTACATTGAGGGACGCCTTCCGAGAATTGACATCGAAGGCGCCATCAAGGCTCTGCAGGCTCGCTCCTATCAGGCAGGCTACATTGTCGGTTCCCTTCGGAAATTTGCCCGCAACTGGAATCGAGAATAGAAGCCGTTAGATTCTCTGCAAGAAAAAACGCCGACGACCGGCGTTTTTTCTTGCACTCAAGCCTTAATCCACAATGTGGATTTCTCCGTTTTCTTCCGCAAAATGGAGATCGTATTTCTTTTTGCCGTTGACTTCTTCGACCCAGACAGCCACAGGCTCCTCTTCCTCCAGATTCGCGTTAATAAACCGTTCGGCCTCCAGACGGGTTGCAAAGTTTTCGCAGCCGCTGGGATACTCCACAATGACCTGGGTCACAACATCTCTTCTCATTTGATTGATTACTCCTCATACTGCGAAATCAAATATGCCACCGAGGCCGTCTGTTTCTTGCAGTATTCAATATGCAGCGACTCGTTGGGACCGTGTGCATTGGAGTTCGGACCTAAAGCACCCGACACCATAAATTGAGCGTGAGGCCATTTCTCCGAGAACAGTTTCACCAGAGGGATGGAAGCCCCGAGCCCCATGTAGGCGGGTTTGTTGCCCCAATAGGCCTCGGAAGCATTCTCGAACGCTTTCGTAATCCACGGAGCCGAAGCTTTGGCAGACCAGCCGTTGCTTGCCACGGTAGGAACGTACTTCACATCGGCATTAAAGGGCGGTTCGGCCGTGATAATTTCCTCCAGCGCAGCGGAAGCTTTTTCTGCATCCACATCGGGGGGAAGTCTCATACCGATCTTTACTGTGGTGTAGGGACGCATGACATTGCCGGCGTTCTCAACCGACGGTATTCCGTTCACACCCGTAACCGTTAATTCCGGTCGCCAGCTGCGGTTTAACAAGGCTTCGCAGGCATCTTTTGTCAGCGGCTCGGTTTTTCCGTGCCATGGATAGGAAGCAAAAATGCGATCGCCCAAGCTCTCCGCAACACCGACATTTTGTTTGTGAATTTCCTCACTAATCTTCGTCTGGAAAACCTTCGGAATAATTTCTCCTGTTCTGCTGTCTTCAATACGATCCAGCAGGCGGCGAACGATCATGAAACTCTCCGGAACGATTCCGCTTGCCTCTCCGGAATGTACGCCGACATTCAGGGTTCGAACTTCTATCGTGCCCCCGAGCATGCCTCGGAGCGACGAGGTCACCCAAAGTCTGTCGTAATCGCCGCAGCAGCTGTCCAAAGCGATCACCAGTCCGATATCCCCGAGCTTCTGTTCGGCTTCTTTCAAATAGGACTCGTAGTGGCGGGAGGACGACTCTTCACAGGTTTCAAACAAACCGACACAGCGCGGATGCGGAATACCTAATGTCTGCAGAGCTTTCACCGCAGCCAACGAGGTGTAGAAGGCATAACCGTCATCAACCGCACCGCGTCCGTACAGACGGCCGTTTTGAATGACGGGCTCCCAGGCGCTTTTATCCGGATCCCAGCCCTCGTTGGGCGGCTGCTTGTCCAAGTGCCCGTAGAAGAATACGGAACGCTCGAATTTTTTATCCGAAGTTGCCTCTACCTCGACAAAGAGGCACGGTGTAAATCCTTTGTCTTTAATAATTTCGCAGCGAAGGCCTTTGATGCCTTGTTTCTCTACCCAAGCCCGCGCTTCCTCAAGAGCTTTCAGAAGAACGCCGTTTTCTTCCCATCTTTTATCAAAATCAGGCGAAAGCGCCGGGAGTCTAATAAATGATTTGAGAGCTTCTTCCACCGAAGTGGCCCACTCCCGAGTCACCTCATTATAAATTTTCTTCAGCATGAACTTTATTCCTTCAAAGTAAACGCTTTGATGTTCAACGCATCCCGAATAATCGCCACAGCAGATTTCGCCTGCTGTTCGGTCATGGACTTACCGGCAACGACTTTGTACAAGCCGTTTGTCGAGCGGATGCTGACTTCGGAGCCTATTTTATCGCCGAGGGTTTCGATGAAACGCTTCTTCAGAGCAATAGCATTGGCCTCAGAACGGAATACGCCGAGCTGCACGGCATAGTTCCTTTTGGGAACTATGCCGGAGCCTTTGAGCTTCTGTTTCTCGTCGGAAGCCTGCTCTCTAATAGAGTGAATGACTTCCTCGCGAATTTCGTTTTCGAAAGTCCCCAGCGTCGTCGTGCTGTCCGCGCCGGCAACCGTATATACGCCTTCGGGAATCAGATGACGATCCGAGCTCGGCACGGAGGCTTTTTCAATTTCAACCTTATCCGCAGTGACCGGAGACGGGCTCTCCATCAAGTTGCCGCTTTGCGTGGCCAAAGCTTCGATCAGTGCTTCGCCCGGATCTTTGCGTTCTCCGACAGGAGAAGACGTTTCCTTCCTGTCCTTCGGGATTGCCGCCAGGACCGTCGTTAACAGCGGACTCCCTTTCTTCCATTTGCCGGAAGCAATCTGCGCTCGGGTGATTCGTTCAACTCTGACGCGTGCGGTTCCTTTCCCCGCGTAGCCCAGCTTAGTCGCAGCGGCGTACGAAAGGTCAATGACACGGCTGTGCAGGAACGGACCACGGTCGTTGACACGCACAATCACGGATTTTCCGTTTTCCAGATTCGTAACTCGTGCGTAACTCGGAAGCTCCATCGTGGTGTGTGCCGCGGACATTTCGTACATGTTGTAGATTTCGCCCGTGGAAGTCTTTTTGCCGTGGAACTGTTTACCGTACCAAGAGCCGTAACCAACTTGGGTCAGCGGCTTATCACCGGTCATCGGCACATATCTCTTTCCCATCACCGTGTAAGGCCGATTGGTCGCAGCGATCGGTTTTTCAACCTTCGGAACAGCATCTGCACGACTCATGCCGAAGGTCTCCCATTCCTTGGGAGGACCGTCTCGATCGTAGTATTTACCGGTGTTTTTCTGCGTGCTACAGCCGCTCACAAGAAGCACAAGCGCAGCTGCGCACACCCCGAGGATTCTTACATTCATAAGATCTCTTCGTCGTTTTCAATCAATCACGAACGGTAGTCGTCGCCGTACAAAGAAACTTTGATGCGCCGCTGTGCTGAGATTTTCATCAGCAGTCCGCAGCAGATTCCGAGGATCAGCAATGCCGTTCCGCCATAGCTCATGAATGGCAGCGGGACGCCCACAACCGGGAGAATGCCGCTCACCATTCCCATATTCACGAAGGAATAAATGAGGAAGATCGTTGCAATCGCGCAAGCCAAGAGACGTTCAAAGACGGTGTTAGCCACGGACGCGATATACAGCGCTCTCATAATCAAAAGAGTGTAAAGGCCTAGAAGACAGATGTCTCCGAAAAATCCGAATTCTTCGGAAAATACGGCAAATAAGAAGTCACTGGTGCGCTCGGGAATGAAATCCAAATGGGCCTGCGTCCCGTTCATCCAGCCTTTGCCTGTCATTCCGCCCGAACCGATGGCGATGATCGCCTGCAGCGTGTGGAAGCCGGCTCCGAGCGGGTCGGAACTCGGATCCAGAAGCGTCAGCACACGCTGTCGCTGATAGTCATAAAGCGAATTCCAAACTATCGGCAGCGCAACCAAAACGCCTGAAACCAGCAGCAGCAAAAACTTCCAGCTGAGACCGGCAAAGAAAATCACTGCAAAACCTGACGCCAGCACAAGAATGGAGGTACCTAAGTCCGGCTGCTTCAAAATCAATGCGACCGGAAGCGCCAGCATGCCAAAAGCAACCAAATAGTCCCACCATTTAAGAACGCCTTCCTGGGCCGTTAGGCGGAGCTGGAAATACCAGGCAATCAGCAGCGGAGTTGCCAGTTTCATAATTTCCGACGGTTGAATGCGAATCACACCGATATCGAGCCACCGCGTTGCCCCTTTGGTGTTAACGCCGAAAAGCAATGTCGCAACCAACAGCACGAGTCCGACAACATACGCCGGCGCAGCCAGATTTCTCGTCCATTTGAGCGGCATCGTCGCAAAGAGCATCATCGCTGCCCCGGCCGCCGCAAGGTTGCGGATTTGACCGTCAATTCGCCACGGAAAGCTGTATCCGGCCGAATAAAGTGCCACAAAACCCCAAGCGCTCAGAATCAGTACGATCACCATCAACGGCCAGTCAATCGACCAGATGATCCCAAGCAGTCCTTTCAGGATACGGATGTGGAAAGGTTCACGTGTATGTGCGTTCATTCTTTTTTACCCTTTACCGTACCTGCGGCTGCCGTCTGAGCTTTTTCACCCGGCTTTGCCGTCTTCTTCACTGCTGTGCTGCGAGCCTTAGTCTGCTGCACTTTTTCTTTTCCTGTCTCTTCGGCGACGCCTTTATCCTTGTTCTGTTCAACCAGGTAGTAATCCAAGATCTTCCGAGCCAGCGGTGCCGCCGCTGCCGCTCCGAAGCCGCCGTTTTCGACCATAATCGCAAGCGCAATTTTGGGCTTATCAACCGGCGCAAAAGCAATAAACAAAGAATGATCGCGGTGACGTTCTTTAATTTTATTTTTGTTGTAAGTTTCGCCCTGTTTGATGCCGAGAACCTGCGCGGTTCCCGTCTTGCCGCCGACCGTATAAGGAGCGCCGGCAAAAATCGCTCTGCCGGTTCCCTTCTGCGTCACATCCTGCATGGCGCGTTTAATAAAGTTGACGTTTTCTTTTTTCAGCGGAATAACGTCGACGGGATTTTTCGCCACAATCTCTTCTTCGCCGGTCTTTGAATTGATGATTTTCTTGACCAGGTGGGGCTTCATGACGATGCCGTCATTAGCCAGTGTCGCCACGGCATGCGCAAGCTGAAGGATGGTAAATGCGTTATAGCCTTGTCCGATGCCGATAGAGATCGTATCTCCCTGGGCCCAGCGCTGCTTAAAGCGCCTTTGCTTCCATTCCCGCGACGGAAGAATACCGCGGGCCTCTCCGACTAAATCAATGCCCGTGATCTGCCCGAAGCCGAACGGCTTCATGAAATCATGAATCCTGTCGATGCCCATGTCCTGTGCCAGCGAGTAGTAGTACACATCGGAGGAAACGACGATCGAACGGTGCATATCAACCGGCCCGTAGCCGCGGCCGCGAGTGGAATCTCGGAACACATGATTTCCCAGCTGGAAGTGTCCGTTGTCATTGATCACACGTTTGGGGTCGCGGACTTTCATTTCCAAAGCGGCCAAGGCCATGAAAGGTTTAAACGTTGAACCGATCGGATAGGTGCCTCTCAAGGCACGATTCATGAGCGGCTTATCTTCGTCCTGATTAAGATTGTCCCACGTCTCCTGGTCGATTCCGTCAACAAAGAGGTTCGGGTCGAAACTGGGATTGGAAACAAACGCCAAGACGTCGCCCGTTGCCGGTTCGATAACGATCACCGTACCGCGCCGATCTCCGAGCTCCTTCATGATCTCCCGCTGCAGTCCCATGTCCAGCGTCAACACAAGATTATTGCCGCTTTGCGGCTGCGTCATCGAAAGCGAACGAATCGGACGACCGGAGGCACGTACCTCGATTTGTTCAAATCCGGGCTTACCGTGGAGTACGTCTTCGTATGAAAGTTCGATTCCTGTCTTGCCGATATTCAGCGTTCCCGTGTAGTCGTTTCCGCGGCCGCTTTCTTCAAGCCTTGTCTGATCTCTTTGAGAGATTCGGCCGATATAGCCGACAACGTGCGCCGCGTCCTTTCCTGCCGGGTAAGAACGATGCATGCGAGAACGAACTTCAACGCCCGGGAACCGCCAGGCCTGAGCGGTAAATCGAGCGACTTCTTCATCGGTCAGATTCGTCTTCACCGGAACCGGACTCAGACGGGGCAGTTCATCCTTGAGACGATTGAATCTGCGAATGTCTCCCTTGGAAATGGAGATAACCTTCTGAAGTTCTTTGATCGTCTGATTAAAGTTAGGGGTTTTGGCCGGCGTGATTTCCAAGGTGTAGATCGGGTCATTCGTAGCCAAAACTTCCCCGTTTTTGTCCATAATGATCCCGCGGCGGGGCGGATGAGCCGTCTCCGTCTTACGGTTCGCTTCGGCCTTCGTCACGAGCTCGTCGTATTGGAAAATCTGCAGATAGGCAAAGCGGCTGGCAAGAATTAAATAAAGCAGAATCGTCACGAGCAGAAAAAACCAGCATCTGCGCGTGAACTGTTTTCTAAATTTCTGCTCCAGCTCGAGGTTGCGTCGTTCCATGGTGAGGATTAAGCCCCGTAATTAGGAACCCATCGGCGTGCGAGGAGCCAGCACCAAGCCGGCCAAAATACGACGCATAACAAACCTTGGGCAAAAACAGACCATGGCCCGAAGCCGTTCCCGAAACAAAATGCTTCGATCGTCAAAAGAAGCGCGGGGATATAAAAAATCGGAATCAGCGAGATAGACTGCGCAATACTGCTTAACCAGCTCAAGCGTACGCTCATCAATTCTGTAAAGAAAACCACCATACAGTAAGTCAGCGCGTGCTGTCCGAACACGGCGCCGGTATCTGCGTCCGTCAGAAGTCCGAAAACAAAGGCCAGCCAATAATAGATGCGATTCGGCTGATGGATAGACCAAAAAAACAGCGTCAGAACTAAAAAGCTCGGAAAGTAAGGCAGGTGCGACAGAGGCAGCAGATCCAGGCACCAGGACAGGATTAAAGTTCCATATACCCACCAGCCCGATGCAAACGCGGGGTCGTAAAAAGACTTGTCGGGACGACGGCTTTTGAAGCCCTTAGAGAACTCGCTCATCTTTTCGGCTTCCTTCTGACTTGACCGTCGCCAGCACTTTCTTCCGCCTCATCGAGATCCGGCTGCTCAACTTTAGTGTCCACATAGAGGACAAGGACATATTCACTGGTACCGATGGATTTAGGAGAAGATACCGTCACGTTGACGTAACTGCCGGAGTCGCCCGGCTCCACTTTCGTCACAACGCCGACGGGAATTCCTTTCGGATAAATGCCGTCAAGACCGGAGGTAACAACTTTCTCCCCGACTTTAATCTTGTCGGAGAAAGGGAGATCGCGGCTCTGAAGCGTCGAGCCGTCGCCGCTTCCGCGAACAATGCCGCGCACATGAGAATTGGTGAACAGAACCGGCACTTCCTGATTTTTATCCTGAATCAGCTGCACCTGACTGGAATTCGGGGCAACGTGAATGAGCTGACCGGCCAAGCCGGCTTCTGTCACGACCGGCATACCAACCTCGAGGCCGTCGTTGGATCCGCCGTCAATTTGATAACGCTGCGTGAAACCGTCGAAAAGAGCGCGGCGAACTTCAAACATTCCGGTTTTAGCCGTATACAGCGTTTTCTGCTGAAGCATCTCTTTGAGAACGCGGTTCTCCTCGCTCAGCGTACCCATGCGGTAACGCTGCATCTCGCTTTCTGCGAGGCGCTTTTTCAACTCTTCGTTTTGAGCGATTAAGGAAGATTTGGAACGCAGGTAACTGTCGGCAAAATCGACTCCGCGCGCCGGAGAGGCAACGCCGTTATGAATCCAGTCTGCAACCCAAGCAAAACCAGAGCGTACAGGCTCCATTACCTGCATTTGATGGTCGACAACCATCATCAACACCGAGATCGCGACAAAAAAACCGAAGCTCGTGAACGAAGAAGCGCGGGGCGCATTAAACTTCAGGTGTTTTGACGGCCCGACCATACCTTTTGATCGGTCAGATTAACCGAAGCAGAAAATAGAATCTTCGATCTTACCGATGCCTTCAAGTGCAATGCCGCAGCCGCGGACAACACAGCTCAGAGGATCGTCGGCAACGACGACCGGCAGGCCGGTTTCTTCCATCAGGAGGCGATCCAGGTCTTTCAGCAGTGCACCGCCGCCTGTCAGCATCAGACCGCGAACCGCGATATCGGCACCGAGTTCCGGAGGCGTCTGTTCGAGCGCTTTTTTAACAGCTCCTACCACCTGATTCAGAGGCTCGGTCAAAGCTTCCAGTACTTCGTTGCTGGAAATCGTGAAGGAACGGGGCACCCCTTCTGCCAAGTTGCGGCCCTTGACTTCAAATTCCCTGACTTCGCTGGAAACGAAAGCAGAACCGATTTCTTTTTTGATTCGTTCTGCAGTGGGCTCGCCGATCTGCATGCCGTAGTTGCGGCGAATGTAGTCAATGATGGCCTGGTCAAATTTGTCGCCGCCCACGCGAACGCTGCAGGCGTAAACAATACCGCCAAGGGAAATCACGCCGACTTCGGTCGTACCGCCGCCGATATCGATAACCATGGAACCTGCGGCTTCACTGACGGGAAGACCGGCTCCAAGTGCGGCAGCCATCGGCTCTTCAATCAGATAAACCTGTTTGGCGCCGGCGGCTTCTGCGCTTTCTTTAATCGCGCGGCGTTCAACCTGAGTAGAGCCGTAGGGAACACAAATGACAATGCGGGGGCGCGGAGTGAAAATGCTCGGGGTATGCACTTTCTTAATAAAGCTTTTGAGCATCTGCTCGGTAACGGTGAAATTAGCAATCACACCGTCTTTCATCGGGCGAATAGCATCAATATTTCCGGGAACGCGTCCGAGCATATTTTTAGCTTCCTGACCCACTGCGCGTACGTCGAGTTTGCCCGAATTGCTTTTGTCGGTGCGGACTGCAACCACGCTCGGTTCGTTGAGAACCATTCCCTTGCCTCGGCAATAAATGAGAGTATTTGCCGTACCCAAGTCAATTGCTAAATCGTTAGAAAAATAATTTCTAATACTGCCGAACATCAAATTCCCCTTGCCGCCTCTCTTTGGCACATATTTGGTAACTGCCTTTACTGCTTTTAGCAACACGTAAGGCAAACGTAAATGATAGACTAAAAAAGGTATTTTAG
>URYO01000041.1 GCA_900552195.1 uncultured Sutterella sp.
CCATGAATGTTAACATAGCCCTTTTAGCCGGCGACGGCATCGGTCCTGAGATCATGGCTCAGGCCCTCAAAGTTTTAACAGCGCTGAAGCTCCCTCTGGAATTTGAAGAGGCCTTAGTCGGCGGTGTCGCTTATGCCGCTTTCGGTCATCCGCTTCCTACTGAGGTTGTTGAACTTGCTAAAAAGAGCGATGCCGTTCTTTTCGGCGCTGTCGGCGACTTTAAGTATGACAATCTGCCGCGTCATCTTCGCCCCGAGCAGGCGATTCTCGGATTAAGAAAAGCCTTAGGTCTTTTCGTGAACCTTCGTCCGGCGATTTGCTACCCAGAGCTCACGGCTGCTTCCTCTCTTAAACCCGAACTTGTCTCCGGTCTGGACCTTCTGCTCGTTCGCGAACTCACCGGTGACGTTTACTTCGGTCAGCCCAGAGGCAAACGCATCAGCCCTGACGGCGCTTTTGCCGGTGCCGAAGAAGGCTTTGACACAATGCGCTACGCCGTTCCCGAAGTGGAAAGAATTGCCCACGTTGCTTTTAAAGCTGCTATGGGCCGCAACAAACATCTTGTCAGCGTGGACAAAGCCAACGTTCTAGAAACTTCTCAGGTGTGGCGCGACACGATGATCAAGGTCAGCGAAGAATATCCGGAAGTCACCCTTGAACATATGTATGTCGACAACGCAGCCATGCAGCTGGTTAAGGCTCCGAAGAAGATCGACGTGATGGTCACAGGCAATCTTTTCGGCGACATCCTTTCCGATGAAGCCGCCATGCTCACGGGCTCCATCGGTATGCTGGCTTCTGCCGCATTGAATGAGAAGGGCCAGGGCCTCTTTGAACCGTCTCATGGTTCTGCTCCGGACATCGCTGGCAAGAACATTGCAAATCCTTTAGCTCAGATTTTGTCAGCGGCCATGATGCTTCGTTATTCTTTAGGAATGGAGGAAGCAGCAGTCCGAATTGAAAATGCGGTTAAGAAAGTTCTTGCTCAGGGATACCGCACGGGAGACATCCGCAGCGAAGGCTGCAAGCTTGTCAGCTGTTCTGAAATGGGAGATGCGGTTGTCGCCGCGCTCTAAAGCAAAGTGAAGCACTACTCGATAGGAGAAACACAAATGTTGAAGTTAGGTATGGTTGGCTGGCGGGGAATGGTCGGCTCCGTGTTGATGGACAGAATGAAGCAGGAAGACGACTTTAAGTTTGTCAGCACCACATTCTTCTCTACCAGTAACGCCGGTGGCAAAGCACCGGAAGTCCCTAATTCAGATCCTATTCTTAAAGATGCCGATGATCTGGACGCATTGGCAGCCTGCGACGTAGTCATTTCCTGCCAGGGCGGTGACTGGACAAAAGCTCACTTCAAACCGCTTCGCGATAAAGGCTGGAACGGCTACTGGATTGATGCCGCTTCCACGCTGCGTATGGAAAAAGACGCCATCATCGTTCTCGACCCCGTGAACATGGACGTGATTCAGAAGGGTTTGCGCGAAGGCGTTAAGAACTACATCGGCGGCAACTGCACGGTCAGCCTGATGCTGATGGCCTTAGACGGTTTGATCCGCGCTGATTTGGTTGAATGGATTTCTTCCATGACTTACCAAGCCGCTTCCGGCGCCGGTGCTCCCAATATGCGCGAACTGCTCGAACAGATGGGTGCTCTTTATGGCGTTGTTGCCGAAGATCTGAAGGATCCTCGCTCTGCCATTCTGGCCATCGACCGCAAAGTTACCGAAGAACTTCGTTCTACCGACTTCCCCGACAAAGCTTTCGGTGTACCTCTTGCCGGCAGCCTGATCCCCTGGATCGACAAAGAAGTCGAACACGGACAGAGCCGCGAAGAATGGAAGGGCGGTGCCGAAGCTAACAAGATTCTGGGCAAACCCGCTATCGGAGAGCCCGGATGCATGCCCGTTGACGGTTTGTGCGTTCGCGTCGGATCCATGCGCTGCCACTCTCAGGCTTTGACGATCAAGCTGAAGAAAGATGTTTCCTGCGAAGAAATCGAAAGACTTCTTGCTGAAGCCAATCAGTGGGTTAAAGTCATTCCGAACCGCAAAGAAGATTCTATTCATGAATTGACTCCGGCCAAGGTCTCCGGAACGCTTTCTGTTCCTATCGGCCGTATCCACAAACTGAATTTCGGTCCGGAATACGTCACTGCCTTCACAGTCGGCGACCAGCTCCTTTGGGGCGCTGCCGAACCGCTGCGCCGCATGCTGCGTATTCTCGTTGACTTCAAAGCCTAATTGCCGATGAGAGTCGCATTAGGACTCGAGTACGACGGCCGTTCTTTCGAGGGCTGGCAGACCCAGCCTTCCGGACAAACAGTTCAGGATTATCTCGAAGCGGCCGTTATTCAGTTTACGGGTGAAAAAGTTAAAGCCGTCTGTGCCGGGCGCACAGACGCCAATGTTCATGCCACGGGTCAAGTGATCCATTTAGATACGGGAGCCGACCGTAAGGAGATTTCTTGGGTTCGCGGCTTGAATTCTTATCTGCCGACGGAATGTGCGGTTCGCTGGGCGAAAGTCGTCCCGGACGAATTCCATGCGAGGTTTTCCGCTTGCAGTCGGACTTATGAATACTGGATCGTCAATGAGGCGGTTCGTTCTCCGATTCTTTCCGGCAGAACCGGCTGGGTCTTCCGTCCGCTCAACGAAAAGAACATGGAAGCCGCAGGCCAGTTCTTGGTCGGCGAACATGATTTCTCCAGTTTCCGTGCCGCAGGGTGCCAGAGCAAGACGCCGGTGAAAAATATTGAATATCTGCATGTCATTCGTCTCGGACGATTCATCAAAATTCGTGTCAAGGCAAACGCCTTCCTTTATCACATGGTTCGAAATATCGTCGGCTGTCTGGTTTACGTAGGCACGGGCGCCAGAAGTGTTGATTGGATGGGAGAAGTTTTGGAAGCAAAAAGCCGACAGGCGGCCGCTCCGACTTTCTATCCAACAGGACTTTATCTGACCGGCGTCGGCTATCCGGAAATCTTTGGCCTGCCTCAGCACGGAGCTTCGCCGTTTCCCGGCTGACAAATTTTTGTTAACGAACTCAATGAGTTTGAGTTCATGCAGAGCGGCTGGATTCGATTAGAATCAGTAAATTCAGTAAAAAGAAACTAATTTGCACTATGAGTTGGCTCGATAAAGTGCTCCCGAAAATCAGTCGGAGTAACGGCGAAACTGCCAAAAAAGATATTCCTGCAGGCGTGTGGACAAAGTGTTCCAACTGCGGAACGACGCTTTACGCTCAGGAGCTTCGCGACAACCTTAACGTTTGTCCGAAATGCAACCATCATATGCGCGTGAGTGCTCGTCAGCGCTTGGATATGATTCTCGACCCTGAAAATCGTCAGGAAATCGGTGCGGAAATTCGTCCTGTCGATCCGCTTCGATTCGTGGACAGCAAAAAATATCCTGACCGCGTTAAGCAGGCACAGTCTGCCAGCGGAGAAACCGACGCTTTAGTTGTGCAGTCAGGCACCATCCATGCTATGCCCGCTGTCGTTGCCGTCTTTGAATTCGGTTTTATGGCCGGTTCCATGGGCTCGGTTGTCGGAGAGCGCTTTGCTCGTGCTGTTCAGGCCGCTATTGATAATCAGGCAGCATTTGTCTGTTTTACCGCTTCCGGCGGCGCTCGTATGCAGGAAGGTCTTTTCTCTCTGATGCAGATGGCCAAGACAACCGGAGTTATCGCTAAGTTGGCAGAACACAAACTTCCGTTCATTTCTGTCTTAACCGATCCGACGATGGGCGGCGTGTCTGCAAGCTTTGCTTTCATGGGCGACGTCGTTATGGCTGAGCCTAAGGCTTTGATCGGCTTTGCCGGCCCGCGCGTCATTGAACAAACCGTTCGTGAACAGCTTCCGGAAGGATTCCAGAGATCCGAGTTCCTGCTGCAGAAGGGCGCCATCGACATGATCGTCGATCGTAAAAACTTAAAGATGGAAATCGCAAAACTCATTGCACTCTTCCAAAAAGAGTCTTTGGACGCGATTGAGTAGCATTCTCCGGACCGCTTCGGC
The DNA here is from genome assembly GCA_900552195.1 of uncultured Sutterella sp. Lineage (GTDB taxonomy): Bacteria > Pseudomonadota > Gammaproteobacteria > Burkholderiales > Burkholderiaceae_F > Parasutterella. The sequence continues at coordinate 4,022 of URYO01000041.1, forward strand.
GGTCTTTTTAGTTTATTCAAAATGAAATTTGAGACTTTGGATGCGTGGCTTCATCACATTGAGGGTTTGCACGCACAGGCAATAGATTTAGGCCTTGACCGCATGGAAACCATGCTCAAGCGTCTGGACATCCGCTTTAAATGCCCCGTGTTTACCGTCGGAGGCACCAACGGTAAAGGCTCTACCTGCGCTTTTATTGAATCGGCACTGTTAGCCGGCGGCTATTCCGTAGGTGTCCATACTTCTCCTCACTTGATCCGCTTCAACGAAAGAGTTCGAATTAACGGAGAAGACGCTAAGGACGAAGAACTGATTCGTCAGTTCGAGAAGGTCGAAGCCGCTCGCGGCGAGATGACGCTGTCGTACTTTGAATACACGCTGCTCGGCATTCTTCTTCTGTTTGCGGGAAAAGATCTTGATGCCGTGGTGTTAGAAATAGGGCTCGGCGGACGTCTTGACGCTGTCAACACGGTTGAGCCTTCCGTCTCCGTCATTACGAGCATCGGAATTGACCATACGGCTTATCTCGGAACTACCCGTGAATCCATTGGCTGGGAAAAGGCTCACATTTACCGCTCGGGCAAGCCAGCTATCTGCGCTGATGCTAATCCTCCGATTACGGTTGAGCAGTACGCCGATAAAATCGGTGCCGAACTCCTGGTTATCGGAAAGAGCTTCAGGTTTGAGCACAATCACGGCGATAAGACCTGGAATTTCTATGGGTCAAGGGGCGAGCTCAGGAATTTGCCGTTGCCGACGATGCCCGGCGAACATCAGCTGAACAATGCCTCCGGAGCTTTCGAAGCCCTTCAATGCATGCAGGGAAAACTGCCGCTTAAGCGTGAAGCATTTGAATCAGCTTTATTGAATACTCGTATTACCGGACGCTTCTCTAAAGTCAGAAATGCACCGGAGGTCTACTTAGATGTCGGACATAATCCCCATGCGGCTAAAGAATTGGCAAAGACGCTGAGTGAGCTTCCGAAGGCAACACGTCAGGTTGCGGTCTTCGGGATGCTTTCTGATAAGGACCGCGCGCAAGTCTGCCGGATCATGGTTTCGAGCTTTAACAAGTGGTATTTGTCGGATCTGCAAGGTCCGCGAGGCGGAATCGCACAGGATCTCTGCGCTATGCTAAGTGAAGCAGGCGTTCCTCAGGAAAAAATTCAGACTTTCAAGACCGTCGAGGAAGCTCTTCAGAGAGCCATCGAAGAGGCGTACGAGACTGATAGAATAGTCACCTTCGGGTCCTTTTTAACAGTGGCTTCAGCTATTGAATATTTAAAGGAAAAAGTCGGACGAAATTAAAAAGAAAGGAAGAGCAGTATGCCTTTTTGGAAAAAGAAAGAGCCCGAAGTTCCGCTGCCTCATGTGGAACCAGGGATGAGCGCCCCGCAGTCTTCGGAGCCCAACCCTATAAGGTTCTCCGACGAACCGCAATTCGGCACGGTGCATCCTTCGCAAACTGCTGTTCCTCCGGCTCGTGTCCGCCAGCCATCTGACGGTGAATTTGCAACGCATCCGTCGGCGATCCAGACTCCGGTGACCTCTTCTCAAAAGGAATCTTTTGCAACGGTCAGACCGACTCCGGCTCCTGCGCAGGAGATGCTGCTTCACATAGAAGAAAATCCTTTTGCCTCGGCTCCTGCCGCAAAAGAATCTCCGACTGAAGTCAAACTCGATCCGGAAACCGCTTCTCATGCCGCCCCTAATGTTGAGTCTGAGCCTGCCGCACCGCAGCCCGAAAATCGCAGTTGGTTTAAACGTGCGCCTAAAAAAGACGAGCAGCAGCTCGAAGAAGAGGAGCTGCGCCGTCAGAAATGGATTCATGCACGCCGAAGATTTGTCGGTACCCTGATGCTTCTGATGGCTGCCGCGATTGCGATTCCTATTCTTTTTGATAAGGAAGCGCCGCCTCCTGCCGTCACGATTCCGCTTCGGATACCGAAAGAAAATTCTGTTGATGTAACCAAGATCACCGTTCCGCCGGCTCCGGCGCCGGAAGAGGGCGAAGAACCGAAAGAAGCGCCGAAGGTTCCTCCCGTCCCGTCTGTGAATTCCGGTAAAGGTCAGGCCGCTGCCGTCGCGCCTTCCGCTTCCGGCAATACCGCCGGTAAGGCTCCTGAAGCCAAGAACGACACTGCGGAAGCTGCTAAGAAAGCAGCAGAAGCCAAGAAGGCCGCAGAAGAGAAGAAGGCAGCCGAAGCTAAAAAGTTAGCTGAAGCCAAGAAACAGGCAGAGGCTAAGAAGCAGGCCGAAGAAAAGAAAGCTCAGGAGACTTCCGCTCCCAAACTTATCAAGGGCCAGTACTTTATTCAGGTGATCGCGCTTTCTAACCAGAATCGTGCTCAAGGCATTGTGGACAAGATGAAGAAGGCCGGAGTGCCTGCCTATCTTTCCCCGATCCAGGCTAAGAGCGGCAGGATTTACCGCGTGCAGGCCGGTCCTTTCAAGTCTGCTAAAGAAGCTGAAGCCGCTAATGCCAAGCTCGGTTTGGCAGGTTTGAATACAGGTAAAGTCCAGTCAGTGAGGTAAGTGTGGATTTTTCTTCCTTAGGTCTCGGAGAGCTCGACTGGGTCTTCGTTGTTATCATCCTGCTCTCCACACTTCTTGGGGTTTCCCGCGGCATGGTTCGCGAAATTTTTGCCCTGGTAGGCTGGGTAGCAGCTTTCTTTGTTTCTCTTTACTGTTCTGCCGATTTGGCAGCGATCCTTCCGTTCCAGGCCCACATGGGCCTCATGACAAGGACTTTTGTTTCCATTGTTTTGATTGTGATCGGATGCGTATTTCTGGCCGGTTTAGTCGGTAAAATACTGCGCAGTATTCTCGCCTCTGTTTCTATCGGAGCAGAGGATAGGCTTTTGGGGTGTTTGTTCGGTTTTCTACGCGGATTACTCATTGTCGGGCTGCTGGTCTTTCTCGGCGGAACGACCGAGTTTTTTCCCAAGCAGCTTTGGTGGAAAGATTCTGCACTGGTGCCGGCGTTTGAGAAGGGCATCACATGGTGCGCTCCTTACATTCCCGATAGTCTGATGGAATTACGTAAATAAAACTTAACCTTTAATCCTCGGAGTTAAATACAAATGTGCGGAATAGTGGCGCTGTACGCTTCCGGTCCCGTTAACCAGAGGCTGTACGATGCACTCCTGCTGCTGCAGCACCGCGGTCAAGACGCCGCCGGTATCTGTACGGTTGAAGGACGTCATTTCCATATGCATAAAGGCATGGGCCTTGTGCGTGACGTTTTTAGAACTCGCAATATGCGAGACTTGCTCGGTAACTGCGGTATTGGACAAGTACGTTATCCTACTCAGGGAAATGCAACGGCTGCGGATGAATCGCAGCCTTTTTACGTCAATGCACCCTTCGGTATTGTTCTGGCTCACAACGGCAATCTGACAAACGCCGAAGAGCTGGCTCAGGAACTTTACGAACTGGACCGTCGTCATATCAATACGACCAGCGACTCCGAAGTGCTTCTGAACGTGTTTGCTAATGAGCTGGCGCTCGCCACTCAGGGGCATCCGCTGGATGAAGAAGCCTTGTTCAAGGCAGTTTCCGGTGTACATAAACGCGTGAAAGGTTCTTATGCCGTCGTCTGCATGATCGCCGGTCACGGTGTTGTGGCTTTCAGAGACCCGTACGGCATTCGTCCGCTTTGCTACGGCACAACGCTCGGCGAAGACGGAAAGAGCGAATATATGATCGCCAGTGAATCCGTGACGCTGGAAGGCAGCGAATTCCAAATTCTGGGTGACGTCCATCCGGGAGAAGCCATTTGGATTGATGAGAACGGCGACCTGCGTAAGAAACAGTGCGCAGAACACCCGGTCTATTCGCCCTGTATTTTCGAGTATGTCTATTTGGCTCGTCCCGACTCTCAGCTTGACGGCATTTCCGTTTACGAAGCTCGTCTGAGACTGGGCGAAAACTTGGCAAAAGAAATCAAAAAATCGATTCCTTTGGAAGATATTGATGTGGTCATGCCAATCCCCGATTCTTCTCGTCCTGCCGCAGCTCAGTTAGCCAAGGCTCTGAATCTTCCTTACCGCGAAGGCTTCATCAAGAACCGCTACGTCGGCCGCACCTTCATCATGCCCGGCCAAGCTGTACGAAAGAAGAGCGTTCGCCAGAAACTGAACGCCATGGCGATTGAGTTTAAGGATAAGAATGTTCTGCTGGTGGATGACTCCATCGTTCGCGGAACGACAATTAAGGAAATTGTTCGCATGGCTCGCCAGAGCGGTGCGAAGAAAGTCTTCATCGCTTCCGGAGCTCCTCCTGTTCGTTATCCGAATGTCTACGGTATTGATATGCCGACAACGGCAGAACTCATTGCCGGCGACAATCGTCCTACCGAGCAGATTCGTATCGAAATCGGCGCAGACGCACTTGTGTACCAAACGATCGAAGGTATGAAGGAAGCCGTCGGAGGACTGAATCCCGAGATCAAACGCTTTGACTGTTCGTGCTTTGACGGCGACTATGTCACAGGAGACATTACACTGCAGTACATCGCAGAGCTTGAGAAGAAGCGTATGGAAGCAAAGGCAGAAGCTAAAAAGGCAGCTTCTGAAGATTAACTTTTTGCCGAACTGAAGAAATGGGGCTGTTGCAAAAGTCGATTGAACA
>URYO01000042.1 GCA_900552195.1 uncultured Sutterella sp.
GGGAACCGGGGCGCGGGCCGTGGCGGGAAAAGAAATCCCGGAACCGACCTTCAGGCCGTGATCGGGCCGATTAATGAAGAGATTGATCATCTATGCGCTTTGCATTTCCGCAAAGATGAGCTGGATTATCTGCGCAGCCTGCGCTTTATGAAGAGCGACTTCATCGACTTTTTGGAACTCTTTCATCTGAAGCGTTCCTGTATTGAAGTAAAGAAGGCAGAGGGCAGCGATACCGATATTGAAATCCGTATTCGCGGGCCGTGGCTCCATACCATCATGTTCGAGATTCCGGTTCTTGCCATTGTCAACGAATGCTATTACCGCAAGTTCTATCCCAACCAGGATTTGACGGAAGGGCGCCGGCGGCTGAAAGCAAAAATGGAGTCTATTAAGGATATTCAGGATATCGGTATCTCGGAATACGGCACCCGCAGACGTTTCTCTAAAGCATGGCAGGAAGAGGTTATTAAGACCATGCAGGCGACGATGGGCAAACAATTTACTGGCACGAGCAACGTTTACTACGCAATGCAGCTGGGACTCACGCCGCTTGGGACAATGGCACATGAATATCTACAGGCATGTCAGGCTCTGGGCCCGCGTCTTAGAGATTCTCAAAAATACGCGTTTGAAATGTGGGCAAAAGAGTATCGCGGCGATCTCGGCATTGCTCTGTCCGATGTCTACGGCATGAAACCTTTCCTGCTGGATTTCGACATGTACTTCTGCAAACTCTTTGACGGTGCCCGCCACGACTCCGGAAATCCGTTTGAATGGGGCGAACATCTCATTGAGCATTATCGGAAAAACCGCTGCGATCCTAAGACAAAGACACTGATTTTCTCGGACATGCTCGACTTCCCGAAAGTGATCAGTTTGTACAACGCTTTCCACGGAAGAATCCGACTCGGTTTCGGTATCGGCACAAATCTGGTAAACGATTTGGGAATTCCGGCACTTCAGAATGTCATTAAATTGATTCGCTGCAATGATCAGCCTGTGGCAAAACTCTCTGACGATCCGATAAAGAGTATGTGCGAAGATGAATCATATTTGCGCTATCTGAAAAGTGTTTTTAACATTTGATAAAAATTACCATTATCTGAAAATTAACAACTTAACCCAGCGGATTTGATAGACTTTTATCTTTTCTCTTAGACAGTTATCAATTTTTGACTGTTTGAAGGAGCAGAATTTATTTCTGATGTCATAAAGACAATCGGACTTAAATTCTGCTTTAGTTTTGTTTAGCGGTCCTCGAGTCATTTAATGAATTCGATTCCGGCATTTTTGTTCTGCCGGCCGCGAACGTAGAAAAGGTAAATGATGAACAAGAAAACAACATTCCTCGGAGCAGTGGCGGCGTTATCCGGCTTGCTTCCGATTTCTGCCCATGCGGCGCTTCCCGGTGCCGAACTGAGCTTGTGCTGGGCGATTCCTTTCGCCGGTATTTTGCTCAGTATTGCCCTGGGACCTCTGCTTTTTGCACATTTCTGGCACAAAAACTATGGCAAAGTCGCCTTGATGTGGGCAGTTTTGGCAGCCGTTCCGCTCTTTATGTTCTTTGGAACACAGACTTCTATCGAAGCACTCGCACACGCTCTGATCGGTGATTACGTTCCGTTCATTATTTTCGTCGGTTCTCTTTACATTGTTGCCGGCGGTATTCACCTGAGAGGCTCGTTCGTCGGCAAACCCTGGCTGAACACGACATTTCTTTTAAGCGGCGCTATTCTGGCCAATCTGATGGGTACCACGGGCGCCGCGATGCTTCTGATTCGTCCTTTGTTAAGCGCGAACAGAAGACGTCACTATCAGATGCACACCTACATTTTCTTCATTTTCATTGTCGCTAATATCGCGGGTTCTTTAACTCCGCTCGGCGATCCTCCCTTGTTCCTGGGTTTCCTGCGCGGCGTGACCTTCTTCTGGACCGCTGCTCATCTTTGGGAAGTGACCGGCGTTGCCGTGGGACTTCTTCTGATCATTTATTTCCTTCTGGATACTTGGCTCTACAAGAAAGAACTTAAAGATAACGAAGAACTCAAGAAGCCCGTCGCCTACGTTCCGTTCGGATTCGAAGGCTCTATCAACTTCGTTCTTCTTGCCTGTATCGTGGGTGCCGTGCTGATGTCAGGATTCTGGAAGACTGGCGTTGAATATCACTTCCTCGGTCTGCACATTGCGCTTGAATCCCTTATTCGCGACGGTATTTTTGCGACAGCTGCAATCCTTTCCCTCATTCTTACGAAGAAAGAGTACCGCGACGCCAACCAGTTCTCCTGGGAACCGATTCTGGAAGTTGGCAAACTGTTCTTCGGTATTTTCGTAACGATCGTTCCCGTTCTGGAAATGCTTCGAGCCGGCTCTTCCGGCGCCTTCGCTCCGGTTGTTGCTTTAGTGACCGGTTCCGACGGACAGCCTGTCAACGCAGCTTACTTCTGGCTCACCGGTATGCTCTCCAGCTTCCTGGATAACGCTCCGACATATCTGGCCTTCTTTAACTTGGCCGGCGGCGATCCTGCCTACCTCATGACGACAGGCGCACACACCCTGATGGCGATTTCTATGGGCGCTGTCTTCATGGGTGCGATGACCTACATCGGCAATGCCCCGAACTTCATGGTGGTCAGTATCGTTCAAAACCGCGGCGTCAAGATGCCTTCCTTCTTCGGCTTCATGGCCTGGTCGTACGGTATTTTGGTTCCGATCTTCCTGGTTCTTACATGGCTCTTCCTAATGTAAACCGTTAAGGATAGATATTCTTCTGACCGCTCCCTTCATTCGTGATCGGAGCGGTTTGTTTTTGCCGAAACAAAACGTTCGGAAAAGAAGAGGCTGACCGCACAACTTAGGATGCAAAGCGTCAGATCGTGTGTTTGGAAAGATACAATGATCGTATTTACGAACAGTAGAAACGAACTACACGCAATATATGTCTCACACTCATTACTATCAGGAAGACACCGATGAGGGGCTGAAGATCGCTGCGCTATTAAATCAGCTGATTGAATCCCCCGGAGCTCTGTCTAAAAAGGAATGGGAGTACCTGAATACGCTGCCCATCGGCACGCTGATGCGCGAAGCCGGCATCAGTCGTAAAGAAGCGGTTCATGTTTTTAATCAAATCGACCGGATTGAAGCGGATGTGAGCAAGATCGGGCGGTTTGAACATCTGACCGATGCTTTCATGATGTGGCTCGTAGGCGGAAGCTTCGTACTGGCCGGTGTGCTTTTGGCCTTAATTTCTATTCCTGAAAGCGTGTGGGGAAGAATCACGATTCCGATAAGTATCGGTATCGGCCTTATCTTTATTTTTGTTCCGTTCATAGCCAGGAAGCGCGCTTTGACTTATGACAAAGACTGCTTCAGACACACCATCGTCGAAATCTTAGGCCAAGGATTGATGAAGCGCTCGGTTTTAACCACAGACGCGCTGATTCGAGAAATTCAGCCGCACGAACCAAAGAAAGCTTTGTTGGAAGTAGTTGAGAAATTTGCCCAAACGCAGAATCGAAAGATCTCAAAATACGAAGAGATCTGTCTGATTAAGCAGCTTTTGGACGGCTACAACCTTAAAATTTCTGATCTGCCATTTGAAGTAATTGAGGAAATTGACGGCATTTGTCCGGCAAGAAATCCGGCATGAAAAAAGTAATTGAATCGACAAATTTAGAAAAGCAGCTGACGCGCCATCATGAAGGCGACAGCGACTACACCCATCAGGGCACGGGTTCATCCAAAAAAGTACTGATCGCCGCAGTGTGTCTCACGCTGGGTTATGCAGTGATTGAGGTTATCGGCGGTTTCTTGTCGAACTCACTGGCTTTGTTATCTGATGCGGGGCACATGGTCACCGACTCTGCCTCTCTCTTCTTTGCGCTGCTGGCTAACGTCCTGGCCGGCCGTCCCGCAAGCGGCAAGTATTCTTTTGGGTTTGCAAAACTTGAAGTATTGGCGGCGCTTTTGAACGCGCTGGCTATGTTTGCGGTGGTGCTCTGGATTGTGGTTGAAGCGGTGGAGCGCTTCAGCAGTCCTGTGCCTGTCAACGGCTCGAGTGTATTTTTAGTGGCTGCGCTGGGTCTGCTGATCAATATTGCCGTTGCCTGGACACTTTCCAGAGATCAAAAAAGCATCAATACTCGCGCTGCACTTCTGCATGTGATGGGCGACTTGCTGGGTTCCGTCGCTGCGATCACCGCCGGTATTGTGATTTTCTTCGGCGGTCCTGTGATTGTCGACCCGATCCTTTCTATTTTTGTGAGTGCTTTAATCCTGCATTCTTCCTGGGGCGTCGTCAAAACTTCAGTACATCTTCTTTTGGATGGCGTTCCGGAAAATATTCCTTACCAGGAAGTCGGTTCGACCCTGGAAGCAATTCCTGGCGTTTACGCCGTGCATGATCTCCATATTTGGGACATGACGGCAAACGAAGCTGCCCTGTCTTCTCACATCGTTTTGGAACGCATGGACGAGTGGCCTCAGGTTTTAGAGAAAGCTCGTGAGATTCTGGAGAAAAAATACGGAATTTCTCACATCACGCTTCAGCCTGAACCTGTTGAGGAAATGAAAAAGCGTTTCATGTGCATTGGTGAATAACTTTCAGCGGTGAGGCGGACTTGTATCAAACCGTCAGGAGGGGCCTTGGAGAAGTTACAAATAGCCTCTCGACCGCTATAATTGATTGGATTTTGTAAAGCCACGCCTGCTCATTTGAAGCGCGTCTCTTTTTTTTTCTGTTGAGAATAAGATGACGAAATATGTATTTGTTACCGGCGGTGTAGTTTCTTCCCTGGGGAAAGGTATTGCAGCAGCTTCCCTGGCCGCCATCCTTGAGTCTCGCGGGCTCAAGGTCACAATCATCAAGATGGACCCCTACATCAACGTCGACCCGGGTACGATGAGCCCGTTCCAGCACGGCGAAGTCTTCGTGACCGAGGACGGTGCTGAAACAGACTTGGACTTGGGTCACTATGAGCGCTTCATCACGCCGAAGATGCACAAGGCGAATAACTTTACGACCGGCCAGATTTATCGTAATGTTCTGCGCAAAGAACGCCGCGGTGAATATTTGGGTAAGACTGTTCAGGTCATTCCGCACATCACCAATGAAATTCAGGATTTCATCGCCCGCGGTGCTCATGCTGCAGGCGATCCCGATATCGCATTGGTTGAAATCGGCGGCACGGTCGGTGATATTGAATCGCTGCCGTTCCTTGAAGCCGTTCGTCAGCTGTCTTTGAGAGCAGGCCGCAACAACACCTGCTTTATCCATCTGACACTTGTTCCTTACATCGCCAGCGCCGGCGAATTAAAGACAAAGCCGACACAGCATTCCGTAGGCGAACTTCGTAAGATCGGTATCAGCCCCAACGTTTTGCTTTGCCGCGCCGACCGTAAGATTCCGGACGACGAAAGAGCCAAGATTTCTCTGTTTGCCAATGTTCCGATGGATGCCGTCATCTCCGTTTGGGACGTTGACACAATTTACAAAGTTCCGATGATGCTGCATGAGCAGGGCTTGGATGAAATCGTCTGCCGCTGCTTAGACCTGAATCCGAAACCCGCCGATCTTTCCGCTTGGGAAAAGGTCGTCGATCGTCTTGAACATCCGAAGGACACCGTCAAACTTGCCATGATCGGCAAGTATGACCTGAAGGATTCCTATAAGTCTTTGAATGAAGCTCTCATTCACGCCGGTATCCATACCGGTCATCATGTGGATGTAACCTTCATTGAAGCTGAAATCCTTGAAAAAGAAGGCACCGACTGCCTCAAAGGCATGGATGCTATTTTGGTTCCCGGCGGTTTCGGCAAACGCGGTACCGAAGGCAAGATCAAAGCCATCGAATACGCCCGTAAGAACGACATTCCTTACCTCGGCATTTGCCTTGGTATGCAGCTTGCCGTGATTGAATTTGCACGCCACGTCTGCGGTCTCGGCGGTGCTAACTCTACCGAACTGGATCCGGAAACACCGCATCCGGTTGTCGCCCTGATCACCGAGTGGAAGGACCACACCGGCGTTATCGAAAAACGCGACGAAGACAGTGATCTCGGCGGCACAATGCGTTTAGGCAAGCAGGTTGTTCCTATCAAACCCGGAACACTGGCTGCCGAAGTTTACGGCAAGGAAGTCGGCGAACGTCATCGTCACCGTTATGAAGTGAACAACTCCTACTGCGATCAGTTTGAGAAGGCCGGCATGGTGATTTCTGCCAGAACGCCGGGCGAAAACCTTCCTGAAATCATGGAACTCCCCGATCATTCCTTCTTCATCGGCGTTCAGTTCCATCCGGAATTTACTTCCTCTCCGCGTTTCGGCCATCCGCTTTTCAATAAATTTATTGAAGCGGCTGCCAAGTATCACAAAGAACACGAAAAGGCTGAGTAATCGACATGCAGTTATGAGGTTTTGAAGTCGGTGTGAACAGACGCTTCATCATTCTTGCTGGTCCGTTCGTCCTCGAGAGCGAGCGGCTCACACTTGATATCGCCGGCAAGATGAAAGAGATCACCGATAAACTCGGGATCCCTTATGTGTTTAAAGCAAGCTACGACAAGGCAAATCGTTCCTCGGACACGAGTTTTCGCGGCTTGGGAATGGCTAACGGCCTGCGTATTTTGGAAGAAGTTCGTCGTCAGATCGGCGTTCCGGTCGTCACCGACGTTCATACGGCCGATGAGGTTCCGGAAGTCGCCTCTGTCGTTGATCTTCTTCAGACGCCGGCTTTCCTTTGCCGTCAGACAGACTTCATTGCCGCCTGTGCCAAGAGCGGTAAGCCCGTCAATATCAAGAAGGGCCAGTTCTTGGCTCCTCAGGATATGAAGCAGGTCGTGCTCAAAGCTCGTCACGCAGCTGCCGCGGCCGGTCTTTCCGAAGACCGTTTTATGGTTTGCGAGCGCGGTGCCTGTTTCGGATACAACAACCTTGTGTCCGATATGCGCAGTCTTGTGATCATGCGCGACTGCGACGCCCCGGTGATTTTCGATGCGACGCATTCCGTTCAGCTCCCCGGCGGTCAGGGCACAAGCTCCGGCGGCCGCAGAGAATTTGTTCCTCCTCTGGCCCGCGCGGCTGTTGCGGTCGGTGTTTCCGGTCTCTTTATGGAAACGCACCCGAATCCCTGCTGCGCCAAGAGCGACGGACCGAACATGGTGCCGCTCGATAAGATGGAAGCGCTGCTGACTAATTTGCAGGGCATTGACCGACTTGTAAAGTCCGGTGAATTTTTAGAAAACCAGTTGCATTAACTTTTTAAGAGATAAGCATGAGCGAAATTGTTGAAATCTTTGGTCGTGAAGTATTGGATTCCCGCGGCAATCCGACCGTTGAAGCCGAGGTCATTCTTGCTTCCGGCGTGATCGGCCGCGCAGCAGTCCCGAGCGGTGCTTCTACAGGCAGCCGCGAAGCCATTGAGCTTCGTGACGGCGACGCTTCCCGTTATAACGGCAAAGGTGTTCTTCAGGCCGTTGCCAACGTCAACGACGAAATCCGCGATGAAGTTGTCGGTTACGACGCCAGCCAGCAGACGGAAATTGACCGCGCCATGATCGAGCTCGACGGCACCCCGAATAAGTCCCGCCTCGGCGCCAACGCCATTTTGGCTGTTTCCTTGGCGGTAGCACGAGCAGCTGCTGAAGAATGTGCTCTTCCGCTGTATCGTTATTTCGGCGGCATCAACGGCTTTACGCTGCCCGTTCCGATGATGAACGTTGTGAACGGCGGCGCTCATGCCAACAACAACCTCGACATCCAGGAATTCATGATTATCCCGGCCGGTCTTCCGACTTTCAGCGAAGCGCTTCGCTGCGGCGCCGAGATCTTCCATGCTTTGAAGAAGATTATGAATGCTCACGGCATGTCTACTGCTGTCGGTGACGAAGGCGGTTTCGCTCCGAATATTGACAGCCATGAAGCTGCTATCGAATTCATTATCGACGCCATCAAGGCGGCCGGCTACACACCGGGAGAGCAGGTTTTTATCGGTCTGGACTGCGCTGCCAGCGAATTCTATGAAGACGGCGTTTACAACCAGAAGGGTCAGGGCCTGAAACTTACCGCTGACGAATGGATCGCCAAGATGACCGAATGGGTTGACCGTTATCCGATCATCTCCATCGAAGACGGTATGGCCGAAGGTGACTGGGAAGGCTGGGCCAAACTTACCGAAGCCTTGGGTGACCGCGTGCAGCTTGTCGGCGACGACCTCTACGTGACCAACACATCCATCCTTAAGGAAGGCATTGAAAAGGGCATCGCCAACTCCATCCTGATCAAGATCAACCAGATCGGTACGCTGACAGAAACTTTCGAAGCTATCGAAATGGCTAAGAAGGCCCGTTATACCGCTGTGATTTCTCACCGCTCCGGCGAAACTGAGGATTCCACGATTGCGGATATCGCCGTCGGTACAAACGCCGGTCAGATTAAGACAGGTTCTCTGAGCCGCAGCGACCGTATGGCCAAGTACAACCAGCTTCTTCGTATTGAAGAAGAACTCGGCGACATCGCTGTCTACCCGGGCCTGGATGCCTTCTACAACATCTGCAAGTAATTTATGGCGCGCCTGACGAAAAAGGTAAAGCTGGGAGTACCTCGATTTTTAGTCCTG